>NZ_BAAAVI010000023.1:0-125128 GCF_039534445.1 Streptosporangium fragile
CGCTCAGCTCGACGGCGCGCAGCGCCGCCGGCGTGGGCGGCCCGGCCAGCTCCGCGCGCGTCAGCGTCGCGCGCAACCGCCCGAGCGGCACGCCCAGCCCGAGTGGGGCCAGCGCGGCCGCGACGGCGGCGCCGTGTCGCACCACCCGCTCCGCGACCTTCGTCGCGGGCGTCAGCGCCTCCCGCATCCGCTCGTGGGCCGGGTCGACGAGCACCATGCCCGCGACCGCGGACGGCTCGGCAGCCGCGAACGCCCGCACGTGCAGGCCGCCGAACGAGTGACCGACGAGCACGTACGGCGGCGGCACGTCGAGCGCGTGCAGCAGTGCGCGCAACCGTGCCGCCGTCGCGGCCGAACGGCGGTCGCAGCGGGCGCCGGGGCTCCAACCGAAGCCGGGCCGGTCGTAGCGCACGACCGTCGCGCGACCGCGCAAGCCGTCGGCGACCTCCTCCCACTCCAGCTGCGACCCGCCGAGGCCGCACTCGATCACGATCGCCGGCCCACGCCCCTCGGTGAGCGCGTGCAACGCGACGCCGTCGGCCTCGACTGTTCGGCCCGGAGCCGGGTGCCGCCGGCGGGCCGTCGCCTCGTACCGTCGCTGCGCGGCGACACCGACACCGACACCGGCGCCGGCCAGCGCCGCGACGGTCCATCCAGTGGCGGGAAAGCGTGTCACGACTCAGCCCTGACGCATTCGGATGCTCGTCGGGATGATGTCGAACGCCGTCGTCTCGAACGTCGCGGTCTTCGCCGCCCACCAGCGCTCGTACAGCGCGACCATCGGGACCACGTCGGCCGCCTCGAACAGCGCGGCCTCGGCCGCGTTCCAGTCCTTGCACGCCGCCTGCTGATCGGCCGTTGTGACCGCTTTGCCGACGAGCGCCAGGTAATCCGGATTGTCGATCGCGCCGTAGTTGATCCCCTGCGGCGGCACCGGGCCGCTCACCAGCGGGACGAACTGGGAGGGCACCGCGACGCTGATGCCGAGCAGCGGAACGACATCCCAGTTGCCGCTCGCGAGCGCCTGTATCGTGACCTGGGCATTGCCGCCGGCGATTTTGACGTCGGCACCGAGCTCACGCCACGCCTTCGCAACCAGTTCGGTCGCCGAGACGAATGTCGGGCCGAAGTCGGAGTTGCTGATCACGTTCAGCTGCAGTCGTGTCCCGTCCTTCTCCCGCACGCCGTCGGCGCCCTTGGCCCAGCCGGCGTCGTCGAGTACGGCCGCCGCGGCGGCGGCGTCGAAGGCCGGGATCGCGGCGTTGACGCCGGACACCGGGCAGGGTGTCGAGGCCTCGGGCACGACGCTCTGGCCGACGCGCCCGTCCGGCCCGGAGACGATCTTCGCCAGTTGCCCGCGGTCGACCGCCATCGTCAGCGCGCGCCGGACAGCCGGGTCGGCCGCCGGCCGCCCCTTCGCCTGGTTGAACAGCATCTGCGTCAGGCCCGAGGCGTGCTTCTGCTCGGCGAGCCCGCGCTGCTCCAGCCGCTTGGCGTCAGCGCTGTTGACGCGCGCGCCGGACAGCTCTCCGGCGAGCAGCAGGTTGGCGATCGTGGTCGGGTTCGGCACCACTTTGATCACGACCGTCTCCGGCTGGCCGGGCTCGTCGTTGGTGGCGCCGTCGGGACCCCATCTGTAGTCCTTGCGGCGGGTCAGCGTGTAGTGGTCGCCGGAGACCGCTTCCTTCAGCACGTAGGGGCCGGTTCCGCTGGTGCCCCGTGCGAGGAGGCTGCGGTCGCGCAGGCCCTCGCCGCAGACGATCGGAAGTGCCTGGATCGTGTAGGAGAGGAAGCTGACCGGCGCCTTGAAGCGGACCGTCACCGTGGCGCGGGCGTCGTCGGCGGCGACGGTGTAGTCGCCGGTCGACATCGTTATCGGCAGCCGCGGCGACTGCATCTTCGGATCCTTCAGGGCGTTCAGGTTCTGCGCGATCGTCGTCGCGGTGACGGGGCTCCCGTCGGAGCAGGTGACGTCTTTGCGCAGCGTGAACTTCGCGACCGTCGGTGTGATCTCCCAGCTGGTGGCGAGGTTGGACACGACTTCGCCGTCAGGGGAGCTGTCGAGCAGGCTGTCGTAGGCGAACGCGAAGATCCGGTACGCGTTGTCGGTGACCGTTCTGGCCGGGTCGAGATCACCGGGATCGCCCGCGATCGCGTAGTGGAACGTGCCACCCGAGACGACGGGGCCGGACCCCTTCCGCGCGCCGACGTCGTCCGGGCCGGAGCCGCCGCAGCCGGTGGCGGCGGCGAAGGTCCCGGCGCAGGCCAGCAGAAGGACGGACATACGAGGACGCATCAGTTGCTCCATGAGAGGGGGGCGGGAACCTGCTGGGTGATGCAGTGCACGTTGCCGCCGCCCAGCAGCACCTCGCGGGCGGGGACGCCGATCACGTCGCGTCCGGGGAACAGATCGCCGAGCTGCGCGAGCACCTGCTCGTCGTGGAGCGGATCGAGCAGCGGTACGACGACGCCACGGTTGGCGACATAGAAGTTCACGTAGGAGCCGGGCATCCGCCGCCCGAGCCGCCACGGCTCGCCGTCGCCGCGCCGGTCGGTCCCGCGCGCCTCCTCCTCGCTGTAGTGCAACGGGCCGGGCAGCGGGACCTTGTGCACTTCGAGCGGGCGGCCGCGCGCGTCGGTCGCGCGCTCCAGCCGCTCGAGCGCGTCGCGGCTGATCGCGTGCTGCGGGTCCTGCTCGTCGTCGGTCCAGGTGAGGCAGACAACGCCGGGCCGCACGAAGCAGGCGAGGTTGTCGATGTGGCCGTTGGTCTCGTCCGCGTGGACCCCGGCGCCGAGCCAGATCACGCGCTCGATCCCGAGGTAGTCCGACAGCAGCCGCTCGAGCTGTTCGCGTGAGCGTCCGGGGTTGCGGTTGGGGTTGAGCAGGCACTGCTCGGTCGTCAGGCAGGTGCCCTCCCCGTCGACATGGACCGATCCCCCCTCGAGCACGAACGGCGCGCGGTAGCGATCGCTGCGCTCGATCTCCAGCACCTTGCCGGCGACCTGGTCGTCGGCGTCCCACGGGAAGTAGAGGCCGCCCTCCAGCCCGCCCCAGGCGTTGAAGATCCAATCGACGCCGCGGCGACCGCCTCTGCCGTCGACGACGAACGTGGGCCCGGTGTCGCGGATCCAGGCGTCGTCGAAGCTGAGCTCGACGACGCGGACCGCCGCCGAGAGCGACGCACGCGCATGGCGGAACTGCGCTGCCGAGACCCCGACGGTGACCGGGTCGCCGGCGTCGGCGACCGCGTGGGCGACCGCGGCGAAGGCCGCCTGCGCGGGCTTGGCTCCCGCCCGCCAGTTGTCGGGCCGCTCGGGCCACAGCATCCAACAGCCCTCGTGGGGTTCCCACTCGGCCGGCATGCGGAAGCCGTCGTCTGCCGGTGTTCCCGTCAGCGTAGGCATCGCGCTCCTCTTCCCACCACACACGCTCCTTTCACCGAGTGATCGATATATCGATCAGTTGCCGCAGCATACATGCGATAAGTCGTGGCAGGAAGATGAAAACTTCGCGATTTGTGCTCAAAATAATGCACACTATGTCGGTGACTAAAACCGCTCTCCCACTGTGCTCCGAGCACCTTCAGGGCACGCTCGCGACCCCGGCCGCCCGGCACGCGGCGACCCGTGCGACGCTGTGCGTGACTTCTTCGCACGCCGGCGTGATCAGGCCGCGCGGCGCCTCGGTGCCGCCGGCCGCCTCCTGCGGACACCCCGGCACGCGGGCCGCGCGGGGACGCTCCGACGTCGTCCCGCGGTGTACCTTGCTCGAGCGCGCCGGGACCGTGCGATGAGCCGTACCCTGATCACCATGACGGCAGGCCCCACCGCGACCTCCGGCGACGACGCGATCCGCACGATCGGCGACCGGCTGCGGCGGCTGCGCGAGCAACGCGGCTGGTCGGTCCGTGACGTCGCCCGCCGCAGCCGGCTGTCCGCCTCCTTCATCGGGCTCGTCGAACGGGGCGAGTCGGAGATCGCGGTCACCCGTCTGATGCGGCTCGCCGACGTCTACGGCGTGACCGTCGGTGACCTGCTCGGTGACCTGCAGGAGCTCCGCAGCCGGCACTGCGTCCCGCTCTCCGAGGCGCGTACGGTCGACGACGACGACGGGCGCGTCACCATCTCCTACCTGCCCGTCCCGGTCAGGGGGTTGCAGCCCTTCCGGCTGCTGCTGCGACCGGGCGGAACGATGCGAGGGCTCTCGCACGCGACCGAGGAGTTCCATCACTGTGTCGAGGGGGCCGCGATCGTGACGATCGACGGCGTACGACACGCGGTCGCCGCAGGCGACACGGTCTACGTACCTCCCCAGAAGGCGCACGCGTGGCACAACCCTCACGACGTCCCCTGCCTGATCGTCGGCGGCGTCGGACGTGACGGAACAGGACTGTGATCGGCGATCGGTCCCGGGACTCGTTCGTGCGGCCGAGCCGGCCCCGTGGCATTCGGCGGGCCCACGCGAACCGGGCGTCAAGGGTCTCGCTCCGATGGTCGTGGTAGCCGGTCCACCCGACTTTCATGATCGTATTTCCTCTCTCGCAGCGGCACCGGACTATGGGGTCGTGCGGGGGTGACGAGCCCGATCCCCGGCCACGGCATCCGTGCGGTGACCGGGTCCGGCTGGCCGGACGACACCGCGGTGAGCGGCCCGCGGGTGATGACGGCGCCGCGGGCTCGACGACCGGTGCGCGCCGGGTCCGGTGCGGGCGCCGGACCTCCGCCGGGCAGGTGCCCGCACGGCGGTCCGATACGGGCGTGGGACGCGGCTCCGGTCGAGGCAATGCAGCGTACGGCGGTGGCGCCGGCCGGGCAAGCCGATGTGCGGCCGGCTGGGAAACGGACCGTGCGAACCGGTCAAGAAATCTCCCCAAAACGGACAAAATCCCTGGGTGGTGTGCCGGATAAGTTCTGACGCACCAATGAGCCCAGGACAGTTCGTCGCCGGGAACGAACGAGACCGCACGTGGGGTCCCTAGCCTGGAGGGGTGCTGATGACAGTGACAGCGCGCCCACGGGCCAGCCTCGGCCGCGTCCTGGAAGACCTGGGTGCCACGCTGCTCGACCTGGTGCACGGTGCCCCGGATGCCGTCGGTGACATCGGCGGCGTCGTGATCTACGATCCCCATGACGAACTCCACCTCCCTCACCAGGCCCTGGTCCTGGGCGTGGGCGTCGTCTGCGCGGAGCAGATCGTCGATCTGCTGGCCGATCTCGGTAAGCAGGGCGCTGCGGGGCTGGTGCTCCGCGCGCCCGTCCCCGCGGATCCGGCCATCGGGGAGATGGCCGAGCAGGCGGGCGTCGCCGTGCTGGGCCTCACCCGCGGGGCGACGTGGGCACAGGTGGCGGCCATGCTGCGCTCGCTGCTCGCGGACGGCCAGGTGCGTGAAGCAGGCGTGGAAGCCGTGGACCAGGCCATGTCCGGCGATCTTTTCGCGCTGGCCAACGCGGTGGCGGCTCTGCTGGACGCGCCCGTGACGATCGAGGATCGCAACTCCCGCGTACTGGCCTTCTCCGGCCAGCAGGACCAGGCTGACAAGTCACGAGTCGACACCATCCTGGGCCGGCAGGTGCCTGCGTCCACGACCCGGTACCTGGAGAGGAACGGCGTTTTCCGGGAACTGTACCGCTCCGACCGGCCGGTCTTCGTGCGGCCGAATGGGGAGGACGGCTTCATCCTGCCCCGGGTGGCCCTGGCCGTCCGGGCGGGCGATGAGTTCCTCGGGTCGATCTGGGCGGCGGTGCCCAGAGCCCTGTCGGAGAACCGCGCTGCGGCTTTCCAGGACGCCGCGAAGCTGGTCGCCCTCCACATGCTGAGAATGCGAGCCGGCGCGGACGTCGAGCGGCGGCTGCGAGCCGATCTCGTGGGCACCGCTCTCGAAGGAGGATCGGGCGCCGGTGAAGCGGCGAGTCGCCTCGGCCTGCTGGATCAGCCCGCGGTCGTCCTCGCCCTGGCCTTGCCGGCCCCCGGGAACGCTCTCAGCACCGCGGCGCACACCCGGAGGGCAGCCGATCGCCAGCGGGCGGCGGACGCCTTCGCCATGCACCTGACCGCGGCGCACCCCCGCTCGGCGGCCGCGCTGGTCGGGGAGACGGCTTACGGCATCATCCCGGTACCACATGATCCGTCCGCAGCGGGGAAGCGCGCCGTCCAACTGGCGGAGGATTTCCTCGACCGGGTCAGCGGCAGGGTGCAGGCGTTGATCGGTATCGGCCCGTCCGCGACCGATGTGCGCGGCCTCGCGACGTCCCGTCTCGGTGCTGATCGAGCTCTCCGCGTCCTGCGCCTGAGCGGCGGTTCGCGACGGGTGGCCGCCATCGAGGAGGTCAGCGTCCAGGCGATGTTGCTGGAGCTGGGCGATCTGGTGGCCACCCGTGGCGACATCCTGACGGGACCGGTGGCGCGTCTGGCCGCCTACGATGCCGACAACGACATGCGGCTGGTGGACACCCTGCGGGCCTGGCTGGAGGCCTTCGGCGACGTGGTCAGGGCCTCCGCGGCGATGTGTGTGCACCCCAACACGTTCAGATACCGCCTGCGACGTGTGGTCGAGGTCGGGGAGATCGACCTCGCCGATCCGGATGCCCGCTTCGCGGCGATGTTGCAGCTGCGGCTCATGGCCCAGTCCTGACCGCCAGCCGTACGAGAGCCGTTTCCACCAGGCTGGCCGTTGAATCGACCATGGGCAGCACCCGTCCGGCGCCTGCGATCACGAGTGGGATCTCCGTGCAGGCGGCCACCCCGACCTCCGCGCCCAGCGCGTGGAGCACGCGGGCGGCCGTCTCGATCGACCGCGCGGCCTTGGCGAGGTCACCACCTGCCTTGACGGTCCGAATGGCGGTGTCCACATGCTCCCGCTGTACGGCGAACGGAACCTGGACCACCTCGATACCCAGTCGCGAGGCCGCTCGTTCGTAGAGCTGAGCGGCTCGCGTGCCGCGGGTCGCCAGGACGCCCACTCGGCGGACGCCCGGCCGTACGGCCTGGCAGGACTGCAACGCGGCGGTCACCATGTCGAGCACCAGCACCCCGGTGGAGGCCACCAGCTCTTCGACATAGGCATGGGCGGTGTTGCAGGGGATCACCACGCAGTCCGCGCCGGCTGCCTGGAGCCAGCGCAGGCCGTCCAGCATCACCGGGACCGGTGAGGGGCCTTCGCCGAGCAGGGACTTGGTGCGGTCCGGGACGCTGGGATCCGCCCATATGGCGACCCGCACGTGCTCCTGGTCCGTCTCCGCGGGGGTCGCCTCGATGAGCATCCGGTAGAAGTGCGCCGTGGCGAGCGGCCCCATGCCGCCGAGGACTCCCAGCAGCGGGCGGCTCATGCGAGCACCTTCAGGAGCGCGGAATGCGGCAGAGCCGCCGCCTTGCGACCACCAGGCGCGATCACCGTCGTGGCTGCGAGCAGCGAATCGAGGACGGCCTCCTCGACCGAGTCCATCACGGCGGTGAAAACGAGGTCCAGTTCCGCCGGACGAAGCTCGGCCCGGGGCGGGTCCGGCCGGGTCGAGAATGCCAGCGCGTAGTCCCCGCTGCCGTGGCTGTAGGCCGCTCCCGTCCTGCCCAGGGCGAGGACGCCCCGGTTGGCGATGCGGGAGAGCTGTCGCGCCGGGCAGGCGAAGTCGACGGCGATGACCACCACGCAGGATCCCTCGGCGGACGACGATCCCGCCACCGGTAGGCCCAGGCTGTGCGGCGTGAGCATGGTGCCGCGGACCCGGAGGTCGCCGTTCATGTTCGCCTGGACGAGCACACCGACAACTGCTTCCTGACCGCCGACGGTCACCCGGCGGGAAGAGGTGCCGATACCGGCCTTGTACCCGAGAGCGCAGGCTCCCGTCCCGCCGCCCACGTTCCCCATCGCCACCGGTCCGCTGGTGGCCGTGTCCAGTGCGTTCCATACGTGATCAGCGGTGACGGGCCTCAGGACGGTGTGCGACAACCAGGAGTCGTTGATCTCACCCACCACCGGGTTCATCGACCGCACCGGTCGCTCCGCCCGGTCGAGTACCCACGTCAGCAACGCGTCGGCGGCCCGGAAGGTGGACAGCGTGGAGGTCAGCAGGATCGGTGTCTCCACCTCGCCGAGCTCCATGACCTGGGTGGCGCCGACGAACTTGCCGTAGCCGTTGGCCACGCTGAGCCCCGCCGGGAGCACCTTCCCTTCCGGGACGATCGCTGTCACACCGGAGTGGACGCCCCGCGCCGGTTCGCAGAGGGTCGTGTGGCCGACGCGGACGCCCTGGACGTCGGTAAGGGCATTCCAGGGGCCGGGGTCGAGCCGGCCGATGACTTCTCCGGCTTCCCGGATCCGCAACTCACTCACTGCCTCAGCCTTCCTCGTGTACGCCGTCCACTCTGTGGATCGCACGAGGTCACGGCACTGTCGCACCGGCCAAGGAAGGCAGGGCCGGTTCGGACGCGCGGACGGTTCCGTACCGGCCGACCAACGGGCACCCGCTATGTTGTCCGCCGGTACGAAGTGCACCCCGTATGAGGGTTGTACTCTCACTCGAAATCCACAACGCCACGTAGCAGTGCCCTAAGAAACGCTAAAAAGTGGAATGAATTATATTTCTTCCTTCTTTGGTATCAGGGCACGGGCCACACGCGCGTCGCGAATAAGAGCGCGCCTCCCAGCGCGTGGAGGGATCATGAGTAACTCAACCGAAACGGCCCGCCAGATCAGGGACGTCTTCGCCGCCGCTGGGGCACGGGGCTACCTGTATGCCCGTGAGATAGGCATGTCCGACGGTCCCCAGGTCGAAGTGGAGGCCGACGAGCCGGTCGTCCTCGCCTCGGTCTTCAAAATCGCGGTGGCGGTGGCCTTCGCGAGGGCCGTTGCGGCAGGTCGGCTCGACCCGGCCGAGCGGGCGACGATCGGCGCCCGCTTCCGGATCGGCGGCATCGGTACAGCCGGTTACTCCGACGACACCGAGCTGAGCCGGCGCGACCAGGCGCTGGTGATGATGACGATGAGCGACAACGCCACGACCGACGCCCTCTGGTACCGGCTCGGCCAGCCCGCCATCCAGAGCGTCATCGACGATCTGGGCCTGACCCGGACCCGCATCACCGAGTCCTGCGAAGATCTCTTCCTCGGCATCGTACGCGACCTGTCCCCGGGCGCGTCCCTGTCCGACCTGGAAGAGCTCATCAGGCAGGCGTCCACGGAAGACCTCGCCACGCTGGCGGCGATCGACCCCGCGCGGGCCAACGCCTCCACACCCAGGGAGATCGCCCGGCTCCTCGAGGCCGTCTGGACCGACCAGGCCGCCGAACCACCGGCCTGCGAGCAGGTGCGCTCCATGATGCGCCGGCAGATCTACGCCCACCGGTTATCCTCGGGCTTCGAGTCCGGCATCGAGGTCGCCGCCAAGACCGGAACGCTTCCCGGCATCAGGAACGAGGCCGGAGTGGTCACCTACGCCGACGGTCGCAGCTATGCGGTGACCGTCTTCACCAGGGCTCACTCATACGCCGACCGGCAACCGGCCGTGGACGCGTCGATCGGCCGTGCGGGGCGGCTGGCGGTCGACTACCTCCGCTCTCTGTGAGAACCGCACCCTCGTCGGCGTAGTCGTCCGTGTCGTCGTAGCGCTCGGCCATGAAGGAGGCCAGATCACGCATCCACCCGATCTCGTCGATGTTGCGCAACTGCCACACGAAGTTACCCGCGTTCCGCCAGCCGTTGGTGACCAGGAGGAACTCCCGGAACGAGGGCGGGAGCGTGCACCCCAGACGCCTCTCAAGAGGCTTCATCTCCTCAGGAGATGCGGAGGAAAAACCGAGCCACGGATCGGCGTCCGGTTCCTCGGCCGGGTTGGCGATCTGCCATTCCTCACTCCAGCGCTTCAGGAACGGCTTCCAACCGGCACGGTCCACGCGGCGCTCCCCTAGTCACCATTCCAGCCGGCCTCGAAAACGGTCACCGCCTCCAGCTTGCCGTCGCCGTCGAGGTCGGCGGTGTCCAGCGAGTGGAAAGCACCCTGGCCGACGCCCGGCAGTGACGGCCCGGTGTAGGAAGACGCCTGCGCGCCGTTGTACCACCCGATGAGCTTTCGTTGATCGCTGTGCGCGGAGACGATGTCAACTCCGGGCTGGCCGTCGATCTGCCCGGCCACCAGATGCCCGCTCCGGTTCGCGGTGTCGAGGGACACGTGCGTGCGCCGCACGATCGAGTGGATCCCTGTCGGCTTCCACGCCATGACCTGCATGTCCGAGCCGCCGGCAAAGACGAGGTCGGTCCTGCCGTCAGCGTCGACATCCGTCGCACTCAGGCCCCGGCCCCGCAGGTAGCACGGCGCGGGGCTGCCGTCGGGGTAGTTGGTGCTGACGCAACCGGACTGGGGGCGGATGATCTGGTGGCGGCCCAGCCCGTCGGGCCCGCCGTACAGCACACCGACCAGGCCGGTGGTGTCGGCTCCCAGGTAGCCGGGGTAGTGGGGGATACCGAAGGCCAGGTCGTTGTAGCCGTCGCCGTTGAAGTCGGTGTTCGGCCCGGCGGCCGCCTGCACGGTCGCGCCTGCCGGGCCTGCCGGGCCTGCGGACGCAGCAGCCACTTCCGGCGGCGCCGGCTGAGAACGACGGCGTGCCGCCGTGACACCGGCTAGCGGGCCACGTATGTGATCATCGCCGGGTGGTCGACCTGGACGGCGCCGTCGTAGCAGGTGACGTACCGGATGCTCACGAACGTCGAGGACGGCTCCCAGGGGGCGAACAGGTTGCAGAACTCGGAGCCGTAGCCGAACGCGGTGACCTGGACGTTGCTCCGGTATCCGCCGGCGTCGCCGAACGTCACCTGCTTCCTGGCGACCCCGTACCTGTTGAGCTGCACGCCCGCGGACCGCGAGTTGTAGCTGACCGGGTACGGCGTCGGCACGTAGGTGCCCGGGGTGTCGGGGGCGTTGTCGAAGGTGTAGGCGAAGCGGTACGACGGGGGAGTCCACGTGATGGCCCGCTCGCGGTGGTAGGTCAGGCTCCACCCGGTGTTCAGCGGCGTGCCGGTGGCGTCGTGGCAGCGCACCAGGATGCTCTGCGCGGCCGTCGTCGCGATCCATCCGCCCAGTTTGCAGCGCGCCGGTACGGCAGGGTCGACCGCGGTGACCTGGATGTTCCCGGCGTGGCCCGCCGAGCCGAGCCCGGGCAGGGTGACCCGCCACGATCCCGGGGCCGTCCACGGCTCGACGGTGTTCACGGCGGCCGGCGCCGAGGAGTTGAACTGCGCGGCCACGGCGGAGCCGTCCCAGTGCACGTACCCGAACGCCTGGGGCGCGGGCAGGTACTGGGAGCTGTGCCCGAAGGTGAGGGAGAACCACGAGGCGATCGGGCCCACGCCGTGCCGGTGGCACTGCACCGCCACGATCTCGTCGGCGCCCGACTGCCACCAGTCCTGGACCTGGCACCAGTCGGCGGACTGGGAGATCGCCGTGACGTGGGCGACTCCCCCGGCGGCCATGCCGATCTGCGGGAACTTCACGAACACCTGGCCGGGGCCGCCCGGGGTGGCCTCGACCTTGAGACCGTCCGGCCACGAGCCCGCCTGGCGCAGGGAGTCCACGACGGCGCCGCTCCTGACGACGGCGAACCCCCAGCGGGGAGGCTCGGCCGCCGTGGCGTCCGTGGCGGCCGCGGCGAGCCCGGCCGCGACCAGGAGCGCAACGCAGAGCGTTCGTGTGATCGCTGTCCATAACCGGCGCATGGCATCCTTCGTCCGCATCGGAGTGGTGGTCGTGAGCGGGGAGGGCGCGCGCTCTCCGGTTCTTGATAACCCGCCGGCCGGGCCGCTGGGAAGGCCCAACTTGACCGGCGAACTTGACTCCTGGCCGAACGGTGCCCGGACCGCCGACGCCTGAGCAGGACCGATCCGTGTCACCGGGCGCCCCGGCGGCGTCCGCCACCGGGCAGGTGGTGGACAGCGCGCCGGTGAAGGCGCTCCTGGCCGTCTCCGGGGCGGGCCCGCTCACCAGGTCAACCGGCCGCCGGTCACCGGCGCGGCCTGCCCGGGCAGCTCCGCGCCGACACGCGAGGTGAGGGTCGCCCCGGACGCGGCGACGCCCCAGTCGCTGTCCGGCCCCACCCTGTCAACGCCTTCTGAGGCCCTCCACGGAGATGGGCACCCCGCGCGGGCCGTGGGCTCGCGGATACGCAAGGTGCCCTTGCACTCACTTCCGGGTGCTCGGGCGGTCCTCGGGCCGCCGGTCGTGGTGTGATCGATCGGCCTCCGGCCGATGCGGGCCGGTGACGGCCGGGGACGTGCGCTCACCGCGGCGGACCCACAGGAGGGTTCCCGCCAGCAGCACGGTGGCCGCGAGCAGCCAGGGCGCCGGGCCCGGCGGCAGGACCCCGACGATCAAGCCGGTGAGGGCGCCCACCAGCTGGAGAGCGAGAGACTGCACGGACAGCGCGGTGGCGCGGCCCGCACGTGTGACCCGGCGGTGCAGGAGGTCGTTCTCGTTCGGCCCCGCTGCGCCGAGCCCCAGGTAGACCAGGCCGTAGCCGGTGGCCGCGAGGACCGGGGAGACCGCGCCCGTGGAGGCTGCCGTGCCGCCGAGCAGGAGCAGGCCGCTCACGCCGGTGCCGAGGCCTGCCAGGACCGCGCGCTCGCCGCTGCCCGCGAGCCGGGCGGTGAGCGGCGCGAGGTGACTGCCGATGCCGGAGCAGACGAAGCCCGCGCAGGCGAGGGCGGCGAAGAGCACGGCCCCCGACTCCGACGCGCCCGTGAGGGCCGCGGCCCGGCCCGGCGTGAGCAGTTCGACCGTGGCCAGGGCACCGCCGGCGGCTCCCGCGCCGATCAGCACCCGACGCACCAGCGCGTCGCGTCCCCCCAGCCGCAGTCCGTCCGCGACGGTGGCCGGGATGCCGCGAAGTGCATCCCGCACGGTGGCAACCGGCCGGGGCGGCTCGCGCAGTGTGGTCAGAACGTACAGCACGAAGACCAGTTCGATCGCCGCGCCCAGCAGAGGCGGAACGGAAAGAGGCAGTACCAGCCCGGAGGTTGCCTCGCTGAGCCGGGCCCCGACGTCGGGGCCGAGCCCGAGCAGCCACGGCAGGGCACCGCCGACCAGGGTGCCCGTGGCGAGCGCGGCGGATGTCGCGGAGCTGCCGCGGGCCAGCCCGGTGCGCAGTTCGGCGCCGGGACCGGAGTGCGCCTGGACGGCGTCGACGTACCAGGCTTCGGCCGGGCCACTGGACAGGGCGCGGCCCGCGCCCATCAGAGCCATGCCGAGGGTGAGCGCCCAGGCGGTGGTGCCCAGGGCCTGGAGGGTCAAGGCGGTCAGGTTCAGCAGGCCGCCGGCGGCCAGGACGGCGCGACGTCCGAGAACATCGGAGAGTCCTCCGGTGGGCAGTTCCAGTGCGGCGGTGGTGAGGGAGTGCGCGGCGAAGAAGCCCGCGATGGCCGCCATGGCCATGCCGCGCTCGGTGAACAGCAGGATCAGGGGAGCGATGGTCAGCCCCAGCGGCAGCCAGAAGAGAACGCAGACCGTGACGTAGCGGCGGCGTATGGCGCGTGCGTCCAGCGGCTTGGTCATGACGCGTCCCCGGCATCGGCATCGGCCTCGGCGGGGGCGGAGGCGTCCGGATCCGCACCGGGGCCGCGCGGTGCCAGGGGCAGCCCGGCGGCCAGGAGCACGACCTGAACGGCACGCGGACTCCCCGCGTCACGGGCGGTCAGTTCCTCCAGCTTCCGCTCAAGCACCTCCCAGAGCTCGGTCAGCGACTCCGGCGTCAGGCGGGGCATCAGGTCGCTGATCCCTGACGGCTCCACCCACTCCCGGCCCAGCCTCCCCTCGGCGATGTCCGCCTCATGCCGGAGGAGAGACGCCGTCAGGTGCTCGATCTGGCGCCTGTGCAGGAAGCCGACGAAGGCGCGGCCGGCCGGTGAGGCTTCCATGGCCTTGTTGTCCCAGGAGGTCACGGAGTGCACTGCCTGCCAGCGGCGCTCCCGCCCGTCACGGTGCTCGGCCTCCACGACGAACGCGTACTTCGCCAGAACCCGCAGGTGGTAACTGGTGGAAGCGGACGACTCCCCGGTGACGGCCGCGAGTTCGCTCGCGGTGGCCGGGCCGTCCTGCCGCAGCAGCCCGAGCAGCCGGACGCGCAAGGGGTGCGCGAGGGCCTTCAGGGCTGCCGCGTCCCGATCGGGGTCGAGTACACGCTCGTGCTCTTCGCTGATCATGACGGGAGCGTAGGGTCACACGGGCACTTTCCAAAAGAATTTTTGCAAAAATTGTTTTGGGAAGTGGGCGCCCGAGTCCGGGCCTCGTCCGGCTCGTCGTCGCCCGGATCGCGTGGCCGGACCGGGCGGAGGGCCCGACCGCGACGCCGCGAGCTGAGCGGGCTTTAAAACGTGACAATCAGCAGGCGGCGCCCGGCCGCCCGGCTGGGGTGGGGGAGGGGAGGCGCTCGGGGTGCCGGCTTGCCCGGGGCGCTGACGTCACCCGGGTAACGCTCGGGAAACGGCATGTTCATGTGCCATTGACACCTTCCCCGGGCTGGTCCTACTGTCCAGCTCAGTTTTAAATCGTTTTTGGAAGAATCCGGCGTGTGGTCGGCGTCCCCGTCCGGGGACAGGCGGCACGGGAAAGAAGGCGATCCCCATGCAGCGTGTCTGCTTCCTGCTGAAGGTCCGAGCCGAGCACCTGGACGAGTACCGCAGGCGCCACCGCGAGGTGTGGCCGGAGATGCAGGAGGCCCTGAGCGCCACCGGCTGGCACAACTACTCGCTGTTCCTGCGCGAGGACGGCCTCCTCGTCGGCTACCTGGAGACCGAGGACTTCGAGGCGGCGCGCGCGGCCATGGCCGGAACCGACGTCAACGCGCGCTGGCAGGCGGAGATGGCGCCGTTCTTCGAGAGCCTCGACGGCCGCCCCGACGAGGGCATGGTGGCGCTGGAGGAGGTCTTCCACCTCGACTGACGGCGGGAACGCGGAGAAGCGTCCGCCCGAAGGCGCCCGGACCCGTGCCTGCACGTGCCGGGCGCCGCCGCGGAACGGAGACGGGCCTGATGACCGTCGTCGGGCAGGGCGCGCGCCGGCGCGACGGCAGACCCGCCCGGTCGCCGTCCTGCCGGCCCTCCCGCCCCCGGCCGCCCGGCCCGGCGCCCGCCCGCGCCGTTCCTCAGGGACCCCCGAAAGGATCATCGATCATGCCGCGGCAATCGGTATGCACCGAGTAGGGTGATCGTATGAACAGGATCAGCGTCGCCATGCCGGAGGATCTCGAGGCCCACGTCCGGGAGCTCGCCGGGGGCAACATGTCCGCCTACATCCTGGAGGCCGTGCGAGCACGGGTGGACAGGGATCTGAAGGTCCGCGCCTACCACGCCAGCATCGGGGGCAAGCCCCGGCTCGGCGACAGCGAGGAGGACCGGGCGGCCGTGGCCCGGATCAGATCGTTCCTCCAACTGCCCGAGACCGCGTGAGCGTCCTGGGCCGGGGGCTCGTGCTGGACACGAGCACGGTCCGGCTCCACCTGTCGGGCGACGTCTACACCGCCGCGATGATCGGCATGGCGCTGGAGGGCGAGCGTCCGATCGTCATCCCCGCCCTGGTGCTGGCCCAGGCCTACCGCGAGGCCGTGCCCGGCCCGGCCCGCGAGCGCCTGATCGGGCTGGCCTCCATCGCCGCCGAGCCCGAGCCGTTCGACGAGATCAGCCGCGTCACCGCCCGGGACATCGGCACCGTGTGCCAGCTCGCGGGCGTGGAGGACCTGTCGATCGGCCACGCGCTGTGGGCCGCCGTCGAGCGTCGCAACCAGCCCGACCCGCTGTACGACTGGGCGATCGTGACCGAGCACCCCGAGGTGTATGTCAAGGTCGTCCCCGGGGTGCCGACCGGCTGGCGCTGAGGCCGGGCACCGCGCGGCCCGCCGCAGAGCCCGGCCGCGGCCCGGGTTCTCCGGCTACGCGGACGGCCCGGTGTGACCGGCCGTCAGACGGGTGCGCCCGCCGCCCGGCGGGCGAGAAGGTCTCGCAGGGCCCTGGCGACGTCGGCGGGGGCCTCCTCGGCCATGAAGTGGCCGCAGGTGACGGTGGTGTGCCGCAGATCCGGGGCCCAGGCGCTCCACAGCGCGGCGGCGTCGTAGCCGAGGGCGGCTCCCCAGTCCTGCTGGAGCACGGCGACCGGCATCCGCAGCCGGTTTCCGGCGTCCCGGTCGGCCCGGTCGTGGTCGACGTCGATGCCGGCGGAGGCGCGGTAGTCGGCGACGATCGAGGGCACCGCGTCGCGGCAGGCGGCCAGGTAGGCGGCGCGGATGCCGGCGGGGACGGCCTGCGGGTCGTCGGTCCAGCCGTCGAGGAAGTGGCCGAAGAAGACGTCCGCGGCGGCGGCGATCAGCCGCTCGGGCAGGCCGGGCGGCTGGGCCATCAGGTAGAGGTGGAAGCCGACGGCGGCGGTGGCGCCGTGCATCACCTCCCACATGTCCACGGTGGGCAGCACGTCGAGGCAGGCGAGGTGGGTGATCGCCCGAGGGTGGTCGAGGCCGGCGCGGAAGGCGACCAGGGCGCCGCGGTCGTGCCCGGCCAGCGCGAAGCGCTCGTGCCCCAGCGCGCGGGCCAGGGCGACGATGTCGGCGGCCATGGTCCGCTTGGCGTAGACCGCGGGGCCGGTCTCGGCGGGTTTGTCGCTGGCGCCGTAGCCGCGCAGGTCCGGGCAGATCACGGTGTGGTCGGCCGCGAGGTCGGCGGCGACGTGCCGCCACATCAGGTGGGTCTGCGGGAAGCCGTGCAGCAGCACGACCGGGCTGCCCGAGCCCGCGACGGCGACGTTCAGGGACACGCCGTCGGCGACGGGGACGCGCCGGTAGTCGAAGCCGGCGATGGCAGGTGCCATGGTTTCCGCTCTCTTCCGTAGGTGACCGGGGACGCCCTGAAGCCTGCCGGGCGCGGATGAGCATCCGGTGAGCACGCGCTAGCGTGGCCGGGGGAGAGGTCCGGGAAGGACGGTCGAGGGGTGCGGGTCGCATTCGGGGTGCTGGGGCCGGTGACGGCCTGGGACGGGGCCGGGGACACGGTCGCCCTGAAGGGGCCGCGGCACCGAGCGGTGCTGGCCCGGCTGATCATCGCCCGCCGCCGCGTCGTCCCGGTCACCCGACTCGTCGAGGATCTGTGGGCGGATCCGCCCCCCGACGCGGTGGGCGCGGTACGCACCTTCGTGGCCGCGCTGCGCCGCGCCCTGGAACCCGAGCGCCCGCCCCGCACCGCGGCTCGGCTGCTGGTCACCGAGGGGCCGGGGTACGCGCTGCGCGCCGAGCACGGCGCGGTGGACGCCTGGCGCTTCGAACAGGCGGTGTCCGCCGCCGCGACGCTGCCGTCGGCCGAGGGGCTGGCGCGGCTGGAGGAGGCGCTGGGGTGGTGGCGCGGGCCCGCCTACGCCGAGTTCGCCGGCGAGGGCTGGGCCCACGCGGAGCGCTCCCGCCTGACGGAGCTGCGGCTGCACGCCGTCGAGCGCCGGGCCGAGGCCCGGCTGGCTCTGGGCCTGGCGGCCGAGGCGGTGCCGGATCTGGACGCGCACGTGGCCGAGCACCCGTGGCGCGAGGACGCCTGGCGCCTGCTGGCCCTCGCGCTGTACCGAGCCGGCCGCCAGGGCGACGCCCTCGCCGTGCTGCGCCGGGCACGGGCGCTCCTGGTCGAGCAGCTGGGGGTGGATCCGGGCCCGCGGCTGCGCCGCCTGGAGGCGGACATCCTCGACCACGCCCGCCACCTCGACCCCGCCTCCGGACCGGCCGACGCGGCCCGGGTGTGGGCACGGGCGGCCGCCGCCTACGACCGCGCCGTGGCACCCGGTGCCCGGGCGCGACTGGAGTCGACGGTGGGGCTGCTGCGCAATCTCGCGGTGACCGGGGGTGGCGGCCTGGAAGCGGCCCGCCGGCACCGCGTGGCGGCCGTCGCGGCGGCCGAGGAGCTGGGCGACGCGGAACTGACCGCCCGTGTGATCGGCGCGTACGACGTCCCGGCGATCTGGACCCGGGTCGACGACCCGCAGCAGGCCGCGCAGGTGCTCGCGGCGGCCGAGCGTACCCTGACCGCTCTCCCACCCGGCGGACACGAGGCCGCGCGGGCGCGACTGCTGGCCACGATCGCCCTGGAGTCGCGCGGCACCCGCTCGCCGCGCGGGCTCCGGGCCGCCCGCGAGGCGGAGCGGCTCGCCCGCGGCCTGGACGATCCCGCGCTGCTGGCGTTCGCCCTCAACGGCGTGTTCATGCAGACCTTCCACCGGGCGGGCCTGGCCCCGTGCCGGGACGGGATCGGCGCCGAGCTGGTCGCCCTGTCCGCCCGGCACGGCCTGGTCACCTTCGAGGTGCTCGGACACCTCATCCGCCTCCAGGCCCGCAGCGCGCTCGCGGACTTCCCGGCGGCCGACCGTCACGCGGCGGCCGCGGACCGCCTGGCCGAGCGCAACGAGCTGCCGCTGGTGGGCGTGTTCACCCGGTGGTACCGGGCGCTGCGGCTCGCCGCGACCGGCCGGGCACCGGCGGACGAGGTGGAGGCGGCCTACCGGGACGCCGCCGCGCGGCTGGACGGCGTCGGCATGCCCGGACTGGAGCGCGGCCTGCCGCCGCTCGCGTCGCTGTGCCTGCGCGTGCAGCGGGCACAGCCCGTCCAGGCCGACGAGCGCACCGACTGGGGGCCCTACGAGCCCTGGGCCCGCCCCCTGGTGCTGCTGGCCCGGGACCGCCGCGGCGCGGCCGCGGCGGCGCTGCGCGGGATCCCGGACCCGCCTCCCGACCTGCTGTTCGAGGTCCTGTGGTGCCTCGCCGCGCGCGCGGCCGTCGCCGTCGGCGACCGGGAGACGATGGAGCGCGCCGCCACCGCGCTCACCCCCGCGGCGGCGGAGCTGGCGGGGGCGGGCAGCGGTCTGCTCACCGTGGGCCCGGTCTCGAAGCACCTGGACGACCTCGCCACCGCCCTGCGGCGTCCTCGGTGAGCGGGTCCCGCGTTCGGCCACGTCGTGATCGCCCGCGCCGCGACGGGGCCCGCGCCGGCGCGGGTGTTCAACGCTGTCCCGACAGGTGTCCGTGCATCGCCTGGCGGAGCCTCAGGGCCGCGCCGGGCTCGATCCCCATGTCCAGCGCCATCCGCTCGACGGCGCGTCCGGCCTCTTCCGCGGTGGCGTGGTCCAGCACGGGGACCTCGATCGCGGGAGTCGCGATCCCGTCCTCCGGGCGGTGACCGGACCGGTTCCCGAGCCGCCCGGAGAGTCGCCGGGTGTGCTGCCCGGCCACCCCGGTGAGGTGGCCGGAGACCACCCCGCCGAGTACCGTGATCACGATCGGCGTCACGAGCGCCGCGGCGCCGGCGGGCCCGGGGCCGGGCAGGTCGTCGCGGGCCGGGAAGACCCGGCCGGGGTCCCGGCGCACCGCGGCGGAGATGACCGCGTAGAAGGCGGCCTCCTCGGGCGCCACCTCGGCGATCACCGCCCTGGCGAGCTCGTCGAACGTGCGCGTCATGGGAGGCAGCCCGCCACGCCGTAGTGGGCGCCGGCGCGGAAGGCGTTCACGCGCTCGCTCGCGCTGCCGTGGTCACTCACGTCGGTCCAGGGGGTGTCGTCGGCGTACTGCCGCAGGGCCGCCGCGATCTCGGCGGTGTCACCGGCCTCGAACAGGAGCGTCCCGTCCGCGGCCGCGCCGGCGAGGGCCGCCCCGGCGAAGCAGTCGGCCTGCAGTTCGAGCTGGGGCAGCAGCATCCCGCCGGGAATGCGCGCCTGAACGGCGTGGCCCCATTCGTGCGCGACGACCAGATAGACCCAGGCGTCTCCCCGGAGGTATCCCATCCGCATCAGGTCGGCGTCCCAGGCGATGTAGTCGTAGGGCCAGTTGCAGTACAGCGCGTTGTCGTCGGGGATGCGATATCCGAAGCACGTGGGGGCATTTCGGGACGCGCCGTCGTAGGCTCCGAGAACCCGCGGCGAGGTGTATCTCCCCGGAAAGAACTCCGGCCAGTGCGTGGCCCAGAAACGGTTCACGACGTACCGGGCGGTGCGGATGTCCTCGTTGATGTCGTCCAGGCTCCCCGCCGGGGCGCTCACCGGGGCGCCGCCGCCCGTGGAGGCGGTCGCGGTGTCCCGCGTGCCGGCGGTCAGGGCGAGGGCGAGTAACGCGACGAAGGCCAGGTGAGCTGTTTTCCACCGTGAGACAGTCACGGCTTCCTCCCCTGTAACTGGTGGCTACATATCGGTCAAATCGGCATATATGACCGTTAGTTCGTAGGGCATCATCACCATATGGGGAAAAGCTTCGCCGGGAAACTGGAACGCGAAGTCATGCGAAGTATCCAATGAATTCATCTAGGGTCCGGTGCCGATAATGAATTAGGGTGCTTAATGGCAGGAAAAAGGGGCTTGCTGTAACGCGTTCCGCCGGTGCGGGCCGGGCCGGGCCCGCCTTTACCGGACCGGGAACGGGCCCGGTCGCCGGCGGGCGAACGGGCGGCGGGTCCGTCCGGGCGCCGCCTCCGGACCTCCGGGTCGTTCCCCGTGGCGGGCCGCCCCCGCGCGGCGAGGCGCCCTTGGCGTGGGTGGCCACGACGCTCACAATCAGGTCATGAGCGATCACTTTGCGTACATCGGCGCCCGTACTCCCCGACGCGAGGACGCGCGGCTGCTGACCGGGCGGGCGTGTTTCGTCGCCGACCTGCGCCCGCCGGGCATGGCGCACGCGGTGGTCGTCCGCAGCCCGGTGGCGCACGGGCGGGTGACGCGCTGCGAGCTCGACGCCGCCCGGACCGCGCCCGGGGTGCTGGACGTCATCGGGCCCGGTGACGCGTCCGGAGTCCGGTTGCCCTGCGTGTCCCTCGCGCCGGGTCAGCGGGAGACCTCGTACCCGGTGCTGGGTGAGGCGGTCCACTACGCCGGCCAGCCGCTCGCCGTCGTCGTGGCGCTCACCGCGGAGGCCGCCCGGGACGCCGCCGACCTGGTCGGCCTGGAGTTCGACGAACTGCCCGCCGTCATCGGGGTGGACCGGGCACTGGACCCCGGCGCCCCGCTGCTGTATCCCGAGTGGGGCACCAACCTGGTCGCCGACTTCGAGGTCGGCGACTCCGGCGCCGACTGCGACGCGGCCGTCGCGCGCGCCGACCACGTCGTGGAGATGACCTTCCGGCTCGGCCGGGCGGCGCCCAGTCCCGTCGAGCCGCGCGGGATCGTGGCCTCCTGGCGGGACGGTGAGCTGACCGTCTGGGCCTCGACCCAGGCGCCGCACCACGTGCGCGACCACGCCGCCGAGTCGCTCGGCGTCGCCCACCACCGGGTGCGTGTCATCGGGTGCGACGTCGGCGGCGGGTTCGGGGCCAAGGAGCACCTCTACCCCGACGAGGTGCTCGTCTGCCTGGCGGCGATCCGGTCGGGGCGGCCGGTCCGCTGGATCGAGACGCGCGCCGACCACCTGACCGCGGCCCTCGCCGCGCGCGACGCCGTGCACCGGGGCCGCCTGGCGCTCGACGCGGACGGCCGCTTCGTCGCGTTGCACTGCGACGTCCTCGGCGATCTGGGCGCCCACCCCTCGAACGTCGGCGTCTCCCCGATCACCGTCTCGGCCGTCATGGCACCCGGCCCGTACCGCTTCGAGAAGGCCGGAGTGCGCGTGCGCGCCGCGGTCACCACGACCACGCCGACCGGTTCCTACCGGGGTTTCGGCCAGCCCGAGGCCACCTGGACCCGCGAGCGGCTCGTCGACGAGGCGGCCAGGCGCCTCGGGCTGGACCCGGTGGAGCTGCGGCTGCGCAACATGATCGGCCCCGGGGAGCTGCCGTGCACCACCCGGACCGGGCAGACGTACGACTCGGGTGACTACCCCCGCGCCCTGCGCGCGGTGCGCGACCTCGTACGCGTCCGGCCGCGGGACGACGGGCGCAGGCGCGGCGTCGGGTTCTCCTGCCACGTGCAGTCCACCGGCATGGGACCGTCGATGGCGATGAAGGTCGGCGGCATCCAGGCCGGCGGGTTCGAGACCGCGGTCGTGCGGATGGAGCCCGACGCCTCGGTGGTCGTCTCCGCCGGGGTGGCCGGCATCGGGCAGGGCATCGAGACGGCGCTCGCCCAGCTCGCCGCCGACCGGCTGGGCGTGCCGCTGGAGCGGGTCGAGGTGGTCCTCGGCGACACCGCGGCCACGCCGTACTCCTCGATCGGCTCCATCGCCAGCCGCTCCCTCACGATCGGCGGTGGCGCCCTGACCCGGGCGGCCGCCCGCCTGCGGGACAGGATCACCGCCATCGCCGCCCACCAGCTGGAGGCGGCGCCCGGGGACCTGGAGCTCACCGGCGACGCCGTGCGGGTCAAGGGCGACCCGGGAGCGTTCAGGACCCTGCGGGAGATCGCCGTCTCCGCCTGGCGCGGCTGGGACCTGCCCGAGGGCGTCCCGCCCGGTCTGGAGGAGCGGGTCTCCTACGACCCCGACGGCTACACCTACGCCTACGGCGCGCAGGCCGCCGCCGTGGCCGTCGACCCGGAGACCGGGGCCGTGGAGGTCGAGGGCTACTGGGTGGTCAACGACTCGGGGGTGCTGGTCAACCCGGCGATCGTGGAGGGGCAGCTGAAGGGGGGAACGGCCCAGGGCATCGGCATGGCGCTGACCGAGGAGATCGCCTACTCCCCGGAGGGGCAGCCGCTCGCCGAGTACCTTCTGCCGACGGTGCGGGAGGTCCCCGACATCGAGGTCGTCCTGCTCCAGACCCCCTCGCCGCTGACGCCCGGCGGGATGAAGGGCGCGGGTGAGGCGGGCACCATCGGCCCGCCCGCCGCCGTCGGCAACGCGGTCGCCGCGGCCCTGCCCGAGATCGCCGACCGCATCGTGGCCACCCCGCTCACCCCGCAGACCCTGTGGTCCGCCTGGGACGGCCGACCGCGCAGCCCTCGCTCCTCCTGAACATCCGACCCGCGCGTCCGGTCCGGCGCCGAACGTCCCCCACGCGGGGACGTGCCCGGCTCTCTTCCCCTCTTCCGGGAAAGTTCTTTATTCAGCACAAGGAGATGAAGGTTGCTTCTATATAGTTTTATGCAGTCGGGGAGGGAGAGCGGGCATGGGTGGGGAAGAGGTCGCGCGGCTGCGTGCCCTGCGCGCGGCGGCGATCGGGGCGGGCCGTGAGCCCGAGTGGCGCCGGACCCTTCTCGACGCCCTGCTGAGCCGGTGCGCCGACCAGGACGTCCCCGGGGCCACGAGCCGGGCCGACCTCGACGAGGCGGCGGAGCACGCGGCCTGGCTCCTCGCCCGCGACTGCGACCGGGAGTCCTTCTCCTCCGTGGGGCGAGTGCACGAGATCCGCTGGGAGCTCTTCGGCGATCCCGCTGATCGCGACGTCGCCATCACCATGCTCTCCGAAGCGGACGATCTCCGCGCGGAGGACGGCTGGTTCAGCACGGCCGACCACGCGGCCCTCGCCGAGCTGCTGCTCGGCCGTCACGCCGACCGGGGGCTCCCGTACGACCTGGACGCGGCCATCGACCGGCTCCGGGCGGCCCTGGACGGGTGCGACGACCGGGTGTCCGGGCTCTACCTGCGCTACCGGCTGGGCATGGCGCTGGCCGTGAGATCCGCCGGCCCGCGGGCGGGCGCGGCGGACCTCGGCGAGGCGGCCGACGTGCTCGGCGGGGTGCTTCCCGAGCTGCCCGCGGGCGACCCGGTCGCTCACGAGACCGCGGTGGTCCTGGGCAGGCTCCTGCGAACGCGGGGACCGGCCGGTCACCGGGCCGCGAGCCGGAAGCCGCCGGCCGCCTGGGTCCTCGCCCTGGCGCGGGCGTGCGCCAGCGCGGCCCGCGCCCGATGCCCGGGGGGAGGGGCGCGCCTCCG
This sequence comes from Streptosporangium fragile, assembly GCF_039534445.1. Taxonomy (NCBI): domain Bacteria; kingdom Bacillati; phylum Actinomycetota; class Actinomycetes; order Streptosporangiales; family Streptosporangiaceae; genus Streptosporangium; species Streptosporangium fragile. The sequence continues at coordinate 23,783 of NZ_BAAAVI010000023.1, forward strand.
CGGAGTCGCCCGTCATCCCACCCGGGCCGCCGGGTGGACCGCTCCGGGAGACCCGCTCCGGCCACCGGTGAAGGCGGACCGTCCGGAGCGCGAGGCCGGACCGGCCCGATAGGCCGGACGGGCCGGCGGGGGCATGGCCTCGCCGTCCTCGTGACCGGGCGCCCTCCGGCGCTTCTCGCGCCGGGCGCCCTTCCGGGGCCCTCCCGGTCAGGCGTCCTCCCAGAGACGGTCCCTGGGGGCGCTCGACGGGGGCTCGCCCACCCGGACGGCGACCGACCGGGCCTCGGCCAGCAGCGGGTGCCCCTCGCCCAGCGGCGGACGGCCGTGGGCGAGGGGCCGCCGGTCGAGCAGCGGCCCCAGGAGCTCCGGTACCTCCTCGATCCGGCCCGCCGCCACGCGCAGCAGCGCGAGGTCCAACCGGCCGGTCAGGACCAGCGGGTGCGCGGCGTCCAGGGATCCCCCGCCCATCGCGGCGAGCGCCGCGCCCGCTGCCTCCGACTCGTCCTCCCGCCCCAGGGCGCGCATGGCACGGCCGGTCAGCAGCAGCCGCTCCGCCCGGCCGGGGAGGTCGTCGTCCAGGCCCTGCTCGGCCTCGGCGAGGTCCGTGAGAACCCGCGCTGCGCCGGCCGCGTCGCCCAGGGCCAGCAGGGCCGCGGCGCGGGCCCGCCGGACCGCCCGGTCGTCGGGGAGTTCCCGCAGGCCGTCGAGCGCCCGGGCGGGCTCCCCCGACGCGGTGAGCGCCGCGCACCGGACCAGCGCCGCCTCGGCGTGCAGTCCGGGGGAGACCTGCCGCGCGAACCACCCGGTGCCGACCGTCGCCGCCGTCAGCAGCCGCGCGGCCTGGCCGGGGAAGCCCTCGGCCAGTTCGATCTCCGCCAGGCGCACGATGTCGTACTGGGGCCAGTAGCCCTCGGGCGGCAGGTGCTGGACGCGCAGCCGCATCGCCTCGGTCAGGTGGTGGCGGGCCTGCGCCGGATGACCCGCGGCGAGCAGCGCCTCGGCGAGCGTCACCCTCGCCGACGCGGTGTTGACGTTGTCCGCGCCGAGGCGCCGCTCGCGGTCGGCCAGCACCTCCTCGGCGAGCGTCACCCCGGTGACGGTCCGGCCCGCCCGGACCGCGGCCCTGGCCGTCGCCTGCCGGGTGAGCGTGAGCCCCCGCCAGGCCGGGCCGGTCCCGGTGGCGGACACGCCCCTGGCCCGTCGTTCGCCGATCTCCCCGAGCCTGCGCAGGCCCTCGCCCGGCCGGCCGGCCTCGACGAGCACCTCGGCCAGGTTGTGCTCGGCCCGTACCGCGCACGCCGCCGCCTCGTCGGGCGAGGCGAGCTCGCGCGCCACCGCCAGCGACCGCTGGAAGGCCGCCCGCGCCGCCGGCAGGTCGCCCAGCCGGAGCAGCGCGATGCCCTGCCTGCCGGTCACGTCGCACAGGGTCCGCCGATCGGCGGGGTCGGCCGCCAGCAGGGCGGCGAGCTCACCGCCGGCCTCCGCCGCCCGCGCCAGCAGGGGGCTGCCGTCCAGCAGGACCTGCACCACCGTCTCCAGGGCACGGGCGGTGCCCTCCGGCCCGGCCTGCTCGGCCGCCCGCTCGGCGGTGTCCAGGCGCTCGGCCCACTCCCCGGCCAGCGGGAACAGGTCGCGGGCGAACCAGTGCGCGGCCAGCGCCGCGGCCTGGTGGTCGACCGCTCCCTCCGGGTCGTCGGCGATCGACCGGAAGGCCAGCTCCGACAGGCGTTCCGCGCTCGCCGCGGCCCACCCCGCGGGCGGCGGGCCGACCGTGAGCGCGGCGAGCTCCAGGCGGGGCGCCAGGTAGTGCGCGTACGCGGTGATCCGGCCCTCCCACCCGGCCGCCGCCGTGGCGCCGTACACCCCGGCCGTCTCCCACACGGGCCGGCTCTGCCCCGCCGGCAGGCGTTTCTCCGAGGTGGAGATGTCACCGATGCCCAGGCGCACCTGGGCGAGCATGAAGCGCTCCACCCGGTGGAAGCGCGCCACCCTGCGCAGCGCCGCGACGACCAGGCGCCGCGCCTCCGGAAGGGAGCGCGGGGGCGGCGGTACGGGGTCGTCCGCGGTGAACTCGTCGAAGGCGTGCTTGACCGCCAGGGCGACCAGCACGCGGCGGCTGCGCACCTCGTTGTACAGCCAGACCGCGCTGCGGCCCCGGTCGCCCTCCCCGCCGCGCGGCAGCCGGACCCGCTCCGCGACGTCCTCCGCCCGCACCTGGTGGTAGTCGCCGTGCCGGAAGGCGTCGGCTGACGCGGCCGCGATGGCGGCGAACCTGCGTTCCTGCGCCAGCACCTTTCGCCCCCCTTATGACGAGATATGTGAATATATCTCACTATGGCTTGGTGATCTCTGGCGAGATGAGCCGGCTATTCGAAAAGCGGCCGGGCCCGCGGGACGCCGCATCGCCGTCGAGAGCCACCCGTGAGAACGCGCGGGGCGCCTGCGCGCCCGTGACGGCGGGCTGCCGGGCCCCGCCCCGGGCCCGGGGCGGCCGGGAACGTCAGCCGGCCTGCCTCTCCTGCCCGGAGTCCCGCCGTCTGTCCCAGAGCCCGGCCAGCGAGCGGGCGGCGGTGACGGCCGCCGTGCCGACCGCCCCGACCAGCGGTTCCCGCTCCTCCTCGGCGGTCGGGCCGGGGTCCGGCGTGACCGGTCCGGCCTGCCCGGCGCGGACCGCCTCCAGCTGCGCGGCGAAGGACAGGCCGAGGAAGAGCGCCATCGAGCTGAGGAACGACCACAGCAGCAGCGCCATGACGGCGGTGAGCGGACCGTACGTGGCGCCGAACGTCCCGCTGCTCTCGGTGTACAGGGCCAGCAGCAACGTGAAGAACGTCCACAGGCACAGGGCGGCCAGCGCGCCGAAGGCCAGCCAGCTGTGGCCCGGCTGCCTGCGGCGGGGAGCGGCGCGGAACAGCACCGAGGTCGACATCAGCGCCAGCAGGAACCCGAGCGGCCAGCGCACCAGGGTGAAGGCCCGCATCGTCGCGGCGTCCCAGTCGTAGACCTGGGCCAGGGCCCGCCCGATCGCGCCGCCGCCGACCATCACCACGAAGCCGACCGTCATGAACGCCCCCGAGGTCAGCGCCATCACCAGGGCCCTGCCGTACTTGCGGTGGAACGGGCGGTCCCGCTCGACGCCGTAGATGCGGTTGGCCCCCCGCTCCACCTGGGCCATGGCGCTGGTCAGCGAGACCAGGGCGGTGCCGAGCCCGAGCCAGAGCGCGAGGCCGCCGCCGGTCCGGCCCGCCCGGCGGTGGCTCTCGGCGAGTACGTCCTCGACCGCCTCGGCCCCCGCGCCCGGCGCCAGGTGGCTCAGGGTCAGCTCCAGCACCCGGCCGAGTTCCTCCTGGTCGACCACCGAGCTCAGCCCGACCAGGGCGATGGCCCCGGGAATGATCGACAGGCAGATCTGGAAGGCCAGGGCACGCGAGTTGGTCATGCCGTCGCCGTACCTGAACCTCGTGAACGAGTCACGGACGAGGTGCCAGCGGCCGTACTCGCGCAGGGTGCCCCATGCGTGGTCGGCGGAGAGCTCCTCGCCGTTCATGCTCCGCGTCTGCGGGACCTTCGTCGCTGTGCCCATGTCGCCCGCGGGATACCCGGAAAGCGACGTCATGAACGGACACGGTCGTCAACTGTGGCCCAGAACACCAGTTGAACCCGCGATTCGGGGTAGGGGCAGGTGCATGGCCGAATTCCTGACAGACATCAAGGAGATCCGCGCGCGTGCGCGGGAAGAGATCGACAAGGGCCCGATCACGGCCGCCTACGGTGCCGACCTGCCCCGGGTGATCCAGGTGTGCAACGAGGCGCTCGCGACCGAGATCGTCTGCGTGCTGCGGTACAAGCGCCACTACTACACCGCCACCGGCATCCACGCCGGGACGGTGGCCGCGGAGTTCCTGGAGCACGCCGCGGAGGAGCAGGAGCACGCCGACCGGATCGCCCAGCGCATCGTGCAGCTCGGCGGGGAGCCGGACTTCAACCCCAGCACGTTGACGACCCGCGCCCACGCCGAGTACGACGACAGCCTGGACCTGATCGAGATGGTCAAGGAGGACCTGGTCGCCGAGCGCATCGCGATCGCCTCCTACACCGAGATCGTCAAGTGGCTCGGTGACGGCGATGTGACCACCCGGCGGATCTTCGAGGACCTGCTCGCGCAGGAGGAGGAGCACGCCGACGACCTGAAGAACCTGCTGGAACGGCTCCCCGGCGCGCTGGGCGCCGACCGGCCGGAGCCCGGCGTCGCACCCTGAGCGTGGCGGCGCGGGCGAGCGCGGGGGTGCAACTTTCAGCCGCCCGCCGCGTCCGTCCCCGCGGCGGTTCCGCCGCCCGCCCGGCCGGGAATTGGACGACCGCACAACCGATCGGGCCCGGTTCGTCGTGGCGGCCGAAGAAGCGGCGGCGAGCGGGGCCTAACGTTCGGACATGCCCCGTCTCTCCCCCGGCGACCTCCACCGCATCGCGGCACCGGGAGACCCCTGGCCGCGCCCCGGCGGAAGCGCGGGGGCGCACGCGGCCACCACCACCGGCCGGCGGCCCGATCCCGGTGAGAACGGCGGCCGGTGCCCGGCCGGTCAGGCCGGGCGGCGGTTCGCCGCCCCGCGCGAGCGGAGCGCACCGATCCGGCCGGTCCGCCGCCCGGGTGGTCCCCACCTGTTCATCCGCAACGGCCGCCCGTCCCACCGGGCGGGCCACAACGAAAGGACCACGCAGTGGCTGGAGCAGTGGATCCCGGTCGATGGCACGTCCGGCTCGGCGAGCTGAGCGCCGAGTACGGAGTTCCGGGTGTGAGCCTCGCCTTCCTGCACGGGGGAGAGGTGCACGAGTTCGCCGCGGGCGTGCTCAACGCGGCCACCGGGGTGGAGACGACCACCGACTCGCTCTTCCAGATCGGCTCGGTCACCAAGGTGTGGACCGCGACCCAGATCGTGCTCCTCGCCGAGCAGGGCCGGGTGACGCTCGACACCCCGGTCGTCGAGGTCCTGCCGGAGTTCCGGGTCGCCGACCCGGAGGTGACCAAGGTCGTCACCGTCAGGCACCTGCTCACGCACACCTCCGGCATCGACGGGGACCTGTTCCTCGACACCGGCCGGGGTGACGACTGCGTGGAGAAGTACGTCGCGGCCTGCGCGGATCTCGCGCAGAACCACCCGCTCGGCGCCACCCAGTCGTACTGCAACTCCGGTTTCACCATCGCCGGGCGCGTCGTCGAGCGCCTCACCGGCAAGGTGTGGGACGCCGCGCTGCGCGAGCAGATCGTCGAACCGCTCGGCCTGACCCACACCTGGACCCTGCCGGAGGACGTCCTGCGCTTCCGCGCCGCCATGGGGCACCTGGACGGCGCGCCCGCTCCCGTCTGGGGCCTGATGCGCTCCGCCGGCCCGGCCGGGCTGATCTGCGCCCGCCCCGCGGACGTCGTCGCCTTCGCCCGCGCCCACCTGGACACCGGGCTGCTCGCCGACCCCCGGGTGATGTGGGAGCCGCAGGTCGACATCCCCAACCCGCACACCCTCGGCAGGCAGTGGGGCCTGGGCTGGATCCTCGACGAGTGGCAGGGCCGCCGAATCGTCTCCCACGGGGGCAACACCGTCGGCCAGGCGGCCATGCTGTGGGCCGTACCCGACGCGGACACGGCGGTGTGCGTGCTGGCCAACGGGGGCGACAGCGCCGCCTTCCAGCACGCCCTGGCCACCGAGCTCTTCGACGAGCTGCTCGGCCTGGCCGTGCCGCCCGTGCTGGGACCGCCGGCCGAGCCGTTCGAGACCGACGTCGAGCGGTACGCCGGAGTCTACGAACGGGCGGGCGCCCGGATGACGCTGACGGCCCGCGACGGCCGGCTCTCGCTGTACTTCGAGGCCATCGGAGCCCTCGCCGGGATGCAGCCGCCCATGGAGTTCGACCTCGTCCCCGTGGACGACACCACCTTCGTCGGCCGTCCGGAAGGGCAGCGCCAGTGGCTCTCGGCGGTCTTCTACGAGCTGGCCGACGGCTCCCCGTACGTCCACTTCGGCGCGCGGGCCACGCCCAGGATCGCCTGAGGGGTCACGCTGCGCGAGGGTCCGCCGGAACGCCGTGACGACGCGGCCGCCGGGCACGGCGTGCCCCGCGGCCGCCGTCGCGGTGCGGGCGGGCGGTGAGCCCGCCGCCGCGGTGCCCGGCCGCTGACCGGTTATGCGAATGATGGCAGTGTATGACCGTTATCGTGAGCAGATGACGAACCGGCCACGGGCCAGCCTACGGCGGATCCTGGAGGATCTGGGCAGCACCGTCCTGGACGTCGCGGCCTCTCCCGGGGAGCTGGACGCCGAGGTCACCGGGGTGCACATCTACGACCCCCTCGACGAGTTGCTGATCCCGGAGGGGGGCGTCCTGCTCGCCGTGGGGGTCGACCGCGCGGAGCAGATCTGCGCCCTGCTCGACGCGGCGCGCACCGCGGCGGGCGTCGTCGTCAAGCAACCGGTGGACGTCGACGGGTCCGTCCGCGTGAAGGCCCTGGAGACCGGGGTGGCGGTGCTGGGCCTCACCCGCGCCGCCTCGTGGGCGCAGGTCGCCGCGCTGCTGCGCTCCCTGCTGGCGGAGGGCGACCTCACGGAACCCGGCGACACCTCGCCGGACGACCTGTTCGCGCTGGCCAACGCGGTGTGCGCGCTGCTGGACGCGCCGGTCACCATCGAGGACCGGTCGTCGCGGGTGCTGGCGTACTCCGGGCGGCAGGACGAGGCCGACGCCGGCAGGGTCGAGACGGTGCTCGGCCGCCAGGTGCCGGAACGGTACCGGCGGATGCTGGTGGAGCGCGGATTCCTGCGGCGGCTCTACCAGAGCCGCGAGCCGATCTACATAGAGCTGGGTGACGGCAGCATCAACCGGGCGGCGGTGGCCGTCCGGTCCGGGGACGAGATCCTCGGCTCCATCTGGGCCGCGGTGCGGGAGCCGCTGAGCGACCAGCGGCAGCGCGCCCTGGCCGACGCCGCCAAGATCGTCGCACTGCAGCTGCTCCGCCAGCGGGCCGGGGCGGACACCAGGCGGCGGCTCCACGCCGACCTGCTCTCCACCGTGCTGGCGGGTGGCCGGGACGCGGCCGAGGCGGCCGGCCGGCTCGGCGTCGCCAGTGAGCGGCTGTGTGTGCTCGCCGCCCAGCTCAGCGACGGGGCCCAGGCCGACGCCGCGCGGCGGGAGAGCGACCGGCAGCGATTCTGCGACGCGCTCGCCCTGCATGTCGGGGCCATCCATCCCAAGGCCGCCGCCGCGCTCGTCGGGTCGGTCGCCTACGCCGTGCTGCCGTTGCACGCCGGCGGCGACGAGGAGGCGCGGGCCGTGCGGGTCGCCGAGAGCTTCCTCGCCCGGGTGGGCCCCCGGCACGCCGCCAACATCGGCGTGGGGCGCCTGGCGGGTGACCTGTCCGAGGTGGCCAGGTCCCGGGCCGACGCCGACCGGGCGCTGCGGGTGCTGCGCGCCCGCGGGACGTCCGGCGCGGTCGCCGGCTACACCGGTGTGCACTTCGAGGCGCTGCTGCTGCAGCTCGCGGACCTGGTCAAGGCCGAGGAGCAGACGCCCACCGGCCCCTACGAACGGCTCGTGGCCCACGACGCCGAGCACGGCAGCGAGCTGGTCACCACCCTGCGGGCCTACCTGGACGCGTTCGGCGACGTCAACGCCGCCGCGGCCAGGGTGCACGTGCACGCCAACACCTTCCGCTACCGGTTGAAGCGGCTCACCGAGATCAGCGGCCTGGACCTGGCCGACCCCGACGCGCGACTGTCCGTGATGCTCCAGATGCGGATTTTCGGGCGGTAACGGGAGAGTTTTGGGCCGGTAAAGCGAGAATTTTCGGACGGTAGCACGACGGCGCGCGGGCTTTTCGTGGCCGGGGACGAAGAAGGGCCGCCGGGAAAAGGCGAATGTGGGGCATCACCCCCACCTCCCTGGAGTCCCGATGAGAAACACAGGAGCGGCGGCCGCGCTCGGCGCCCTCAGCCTCCTCGCGGCCGCGTGCGGCGGCACCGCGGGTTCTCCGCCCGCCGGATCCGCCGCCGGCGGCACCTTCACGTTCGCGATCGGCAGCGACCCCGGAACGCTCGACCCGGCCACGGGCCAGCTCTCGATCACCAACACGGTGCTCTCACTGGCCTACGACACGCTGACCTCCATCGGCCCCGAGGGGAAGATCATCCCCGGACTGGCCGAGAAGTGGGACGTCACCCCCGACGCGGTGACCTTCACCCTCCGCAAGGACGTCACCTGCTCCGACGGTTCCAAGCTCACCCCCGCCGACGTGGCCGCCAACGTCAACCACATCGCCGACCCGGCCACCAAGTCGCCGATCTACGGGGTGCTCGTCCCGGCCGGGATGAAGGCCGAGGCGGACGACGCGGCCGGGACGGTGACGCTCTCCACGCCGAAACCCTTCAGCTTCATCCTGGAGAGCACCCCCCTCATCTTCATCGTCTGCGGCAAGGGGGTCGAGGACCGCTCCGCGCTGGCCCGCGCCACCTCGGGCTCCGGCCCCTACACGCTCACCGAGGCGGTGCCCGGCGACCACTACACCTTCCGGGTCCGGAAGGACTACGCCTGGGGGCCGGGCGGCGCCACCACGAAGACACCCGGCCAGCCCGACACGGTCGTGCTGAAGGTCGTGCCGAACGAGCAGACCGCCGCCAACCTGCTGATCTCCGGCGGCATCAACGGCGCGAAGATCTACGGCGCCGACCGCGCCCGCCTGGAGGCCACCCCGGGCATCGGCAAGACCGTCCAGCCCTACGGCAACGGGCAGTTCTTCTACCACCAGGGCGACGACCGCCCCGCCAAGGACCCGGCGGTGCGCAGGGCGCTCACCCAGGCGATCAACCTCACCGAGCTCGCCGGGATCGCCACCGGCGGCACCGGCCGCCCGGCCACCGGGCTGGTGCTGGACCCGCGGCCGTGCCCGGGCGACACCGTCACCGGTCACGTCCCGGCGTTCGACCCGGCGGCCGGGGGTGGCGCGGCGCGGGGCGCCGGCCGCGGCCGCCGCGCTGGACGCCGCCGGCTGGAAGGCGGGCGCCGACGGCGTCCGCGCCAAGGACGGCCGGAAGCTGGCGCTGCGCCTGCTCTACTACACCACCCGGGGGGCGGGTGTGCAGGCCGCGGCCGAGTACCTGGCCGCCGCGTGGAAGAAGGCCGGCGTCGACGTCACGCTGAACGGCGTCATCGACACCAAGATGTCGGAGTCGCTCAGCACCGCCCAGGACTGGGACGTGGTCTGGCTGCCGATCGGCGTCACGCTCCCCTCGCAGCTCGTCGGGTTCCTGTCCGGTCCGGGGGCGCCCAAGGGCGGCAACTTCGCCCACCTGGCCAACGCCCGCTACGACAAGCTCGTGGCCGAGGCGGCGCTGAAGCCCGGCGCGGAGGGCTGCAAGCTCTGGCTGGAGGCGGAGTCCGCGCTGTTCGAGAACGCCGACCTGGTGCCGGTCGTGGAGAACACCGTGCTGATCGCCGCCAGGAACGCGACGTTCGACATGCCGGCGGACCTGTTCTCCCCGACCTCCATCCGGATGACCGGGGCGAGCTGAGTGGCCGGCGCCTCCCGTCCCCCGGCCGGCGGGCGCCCGCCCGCCGGCCGCGCGCTCCCGAAACCGGCGGTCCCGGGCCGGGCGCCGGCCGGCCGCGCGCGCGGGGCGTTCGTGCTGCGGCACCTCGTCCGGTTCGCGATCTCACTGGCCGCGCTGCTCGTCGCGTCGTTTGCGATGATCCACCTGATCCCGGGCGACCCGGTGCGCGCCGCGCTCGGCCCCGCCGCCCCGGTCGAGCTGGTCACCGCCCGGCGCGCGGCGCTCGGACTGGACCAGCCGATCCCGTCCCAGCTGGCGTCGTACGTCCGCAACGTGCTGGGCGGCGAGTTCGGCACGCCGTCCCGCCGCGGCGAGCCGGTCGGCGAGGTCGGCGCCGCCCGGCTCCCCAACACCCTCGCCCTCGCCCTGCTCGCGACCACGGTCGCCCTGCTCGTCGCCGTGCCGCTCGGCATGTGGGCGGGGATCCGCACCGAGAACGGCCGCAACCGGGGCACCGAGGCGACCTTCACCTCGGTCACCGGCGCGGCCGTCGCCGTGCCCGAGTTCCTCTACGCGATCGCCCTGGTGACCGTGTTCGCGATCGGGCTCGGCTGGTTCCCGCCCGCGGGCAAGGGCGGGCCCGAATCCTACGTGCTGCCGGTCCTCGCCCTGGCGGTCGCGCCCGCGGCGATGATCGCCCGGATCTCCCGGGTGGAGACGCTGCGCGAGCTGGGCACCGACTACGTGCGGCTGGCACGCGCCAAGCGGCTGCCCGCCGCCCGGCTGTACGTGCGGCACGTCCTGCCGAACACGCTCACCGCCACCCTCACCATGGGCGGGCTGCTGCTCACCGGTCTGATCGCCGGGAGCGTACTGGTCGAGTACGTCTTCGCGTGGCCGGGTCTCGGCCTGCGGATCGTGGAGTCGATCACCCAGAAGGACTACCCGGTCGCCCAGGGCGTGATCCTCGTCTACGGCGTGATCGTGCTCGTGGTGAACCTCCTCGTCGACCTGCTGCTCGGCGTGCTCGACCCCACGTCCGCCCTGAAGGAGAGCTGATGCGGCATCTGCTGCGGACCCCCGCCGGGCTCACCGGGACGGCGCTGGTCGCGCTCATGGTGGTGCTGGCGATCGCCGGGCCGCCGATCTGGGGCGCCGAGGCCGAGCGCATCGACTCTGCGGCCATCCTCCGGGGAGCCTCGGCCGCGCACCCGCTCGGCACCGACAACCTGGGCCGCGACATCCTCGCCCGGGTGCTGGTCGCCGGCCGGCTCTCGCTCACCCTGGCCCTGCTGGCCACGCTCGTCGGCGCGGTCGCCGGGATCGCGCTCGGCGCGCTCCCCTCGGTGCTGCCCCGCCGCGCCGCGCGCCTGGTCACCGGCACGGTGAACGCGCTCGTCGCCTTCCCCGGGCTGCTGCTGGCCATGTTCACCGCGGTGGTCGCGGGACTCGGCGCGCGAGGAGCCGTGCTGGGCATCGGCGCCGCCATCGCGCCCGGCTTCGCCCGGCTCACCCAGACGCTGGCCGCCTCGGTCGCCGAAGCCGACTACGTGTCGGCCGCCCGGATGCTCGGGGTCTCCCGGTGGCGGATCATGACGGGGCACGTGCTGCCCAACATCGCCGAGCCGCTGATCCTCAACCTCACCCAGGCGCTGGGCGGCGCGCTGCTCGGGCTCGCCGGGATGTCCTTCCTCGGCCTGGGCGTGCAGCCGCCCTCGTTCGACTGGGGACGGTTGCTCTTCGACGGCTTCGCCCGCATCTACGCCACCCCGGCCGTCGCCCTCGGCCCGGCCGTCGCGGTGGCGCTCGCGGGCGTCGGATTCAACCTCCTGGGGGACGCCCTGGCCCGTGCCGCGTCGCGCACCGCCGCACCGGCGGGGAGGGCCGTCCCGCCGGTCGCCGCCGCGCCCGGCGAACCCGGCGGATCCGGCGAACCCGGCCCCGGGGCGGTCCTGGAGGTGCGCGACCTCACCGTCGCCTTCCCCGGCGGGGTCACCCCAGTGCGCGGGCTCTCGCTGACCGTCGCGCCCGGCGAGATCGTCGGCCTGGTGGGGGAGTCGGGGAGCGGCAAGAGCCTGACCGCGTCGGCGATCGGCGGCCTGGTGCCCTACCCCGGGGAGGTGAGCGCGGCGCGGCTGCGGCTGTGCGGCACCGACCTCGGCGAGCTGCCGGAGCGGGAGCGCCGCAAGCTGCTCGGCACGTCGCTGGCGATGGTCTTCCAGGACCCGATGGCCTCGCTCAACCCGGCGCTCAGGATCGGCGGGCAGCTCGCGGAGGTGGCGATCGTGCACCAGGGCGCGAGCCGCGCCGAGGCCGGGACCCGGGCCGTGGACCGGCTCGGGCACGTGCACATCCCGGAGCCCGGCAGGCGGGCCCGGCAGCACCCGCACGAGCTGTCCGGCGGCATGCGGCAGCGCGCGGTGATCGCGATGGGCCTGATGGGCACACCGCGGCTGATCATCGCCGACGAGCCGACCACCGCCCTCGACGTGACCGTGCAGCGGCAGATCCTGCGCCTGCTGCGCGAGGTGACCGGCGAGACCGGCGCGGCGACCCTGTTCATCTCCCACGACATCGCCGTGGTCGCGGAGCTGTGCCACCGGGTCGTGGTGATGTACGCCGGCCGGGTGATCGAGGAACTGCCGGTCGGGAAGCTGGCCTCGGGCGCCGCGCATCCCTACACCCGCGCGCTGGTCGCCTCGCTGCCCGACATGGACACCGACAGGTCCCTGCCGCTGGCCAGCATCCCCGGCCACCAGCCCCCGCCCGCCGAGGTCGGCGCGGGCTGCGCCTTCGCGGCCCGCTGCGGGCTGGCGAACGACCGCTGCGCCGCCGAGCGCCCGCCCCTGACCCCGTACGGCACGGCGCACCGCGTCGCCTGCTGGGAGGCTTCATGATCATCGAAAATCTGACCGTGCGGTTCGGCGCCTTCACCGCCGTCGACGACGTCACGCTGGAGGTCCCGCCGGGGGCGATCGTCGGCCTGGTGGGGGAGTCCGGATCGGGCAAGTCCACCCTGGCCAGGGCGGTGGCCGGGCTGGTGCCGTACACCGGTGAGATCACCGGTGGCGATCCGCGCCGGATCCAGATGGTCTTCCAGGACCCCTACGCCTCCCTCGACCCGCGGATGACCGTGGGCGCGTCGGTGGCCGAGGGGCTCCGCGTGCCCCGCGCCGCCCGCCGGGCGGAGGCGGAGCGGCTGCTCTCGCTGGTGTCGCTGCCCGTCTCGCTGGCGGGGCGCTACCCGCGCGAGCTGTCCGGCGGCCAGCGCCAGCGGGTGGCGATCGCCCGGGCGCTGGGCGCGGAACCCGAGCTGCTGGTCGCCGACGAGATCACCTCCGCCCTGGACGTCTCCGTCCAGGGCGCGGTGCTCAACCTGGTCCGCTCGCTGCGCGCGGAGCTCGGGCTGTCGATGCTGTTCATCTCGCACAACCTCGCCGTGGTCCGGTACGTCTCCGACGTCGTCGCGGTGATGCACCGGGGCAGGCTGGTCGAGGTGGGCGCGACGGAGGAGGTGGTGGGGGCGCCCAAGGACGACTACACCCGTTCCCTGCTCCGGGCGGTACCCCGCCTCGGGCGCGCCTGACGGTTCCGGACGGCGCCCGCCCCGGGCACGCCTGACGGACGACGGCCGGGCCCCGCCACCCCTCCCGTTCCGGGGGGGGCGGGGCCCGGCCGTGCCGTACGGTGCCTCGGGTCGCGTTCCCGGCGCCGCGCCCCGGCGGCGCCGGGAACGTCCGGCGCGGCGATCTCTACGGTTCTACAGGGCGATCCACTCGGTGGAGACGGTGACCTCCCGCAGGATGTCCGGGACGGGGTCGACGCCGATGCCGGGGCCGGTGGGCACGGTCAGGTGGCCGTCGTGCAGCTCGAAGGGCGGGGTGATGTCGGTGGTGTAGTAGCGGCGGGAGGCGGAGGTGTCGCCGGGCAGGGTGAAGCCGGGCAGGGCGGCCAGGGCGAGGTTGGCGGCGCGACCCAGGCCGGTCTCCAGCATGCCGCCGCACCAGACGGCGACGCCGTGGGCGCGGCACAGGTCGTGGATGCGGCGGGCCTCCAGGTAGCCGCCGACGCGCCCGGGTTTGACGTTGACGATGGCGCAGGCGCCCAGGCTGATGGCCGCGGCGGCGTGCTCGGCCGATTCGATGGACTCGTCCAGGCAGATCGGGGTGGCGATCCGGCGGGCCAGCCGGGCGTGCTGGACGAGGTCGTCGTGGGCCAGCGGCTGTTCGATGAGCAGCAGGCCGAAGGCGTCGAGGCGGGCCAGGTGGGGGGCGTCGGTGAGGGTGTAGGCGGCGTTGGCGTCGACCTGCAGGAGCACGTCCGGGCCGAAGCGTTCGCGCACGGCACGGACCGGTTCGAGGTCCCAGCCGGGCTGGATCTTGAGTTTGATCCGGGCGTAGCCCTCGTCCAGGTAACCGGCCACGGTCTCCAGCAGGGCGGGGACGGAGTCGGCGATGCCGACGGACACCCCCGCCGGGACCCGGTCGCGGGCGGCGCCGAGGAAGGCGGCCAGCGACTGGTCGGCGGCGCGCAGCTGGGCGTCCAGGATCGCGGTCTCCAGGGCGGCCTTGGCCATGCGGTGGCCCTTGATCGGGTGCAGGGCGCGGCCGGCGGCGTGGGCGTCGACGACGGCGGGCAGCGCGGGGATCAGGAAGCGGCGCAGCACGTCGGCGGCGCCGTCGACGTATTCGGCGGAGTAGAGCGGCGCGGTCATGGCCACGCACTCGCCCCAGCCCTCGGCGTCGGGGGTGACGACGCGGACCAGCAGCACGTCGCGTTCGGTCTCGGTGCCGAAGGAGGTGCGGAACGGTGCCACCAGCGGCATCGCGATCCGCCGCAGCTCGATCCCAGTGATCTTCATGGTGATGGTGCGGCCTTCGCCGCGTCTCCCTCCGTGTCGTCGCCGGTCAGGCGATCCGTTGCAGGATGTCACACGGCTCGCGCCGTGTCTTGGCGGAAAGCTCCGCCCGCCGGGGCGGTCAGGCGTTCCGCTCCAGGATGTAGCAGGATCTGTCGTGGAAGCCGGTGACCTGGGCGCCCTCCTGCAGGAGGCCGCCGAGCACGTCGCGCACGGCGTGGCGCCAGGATCTGGCCGCGCCGGGATCGGCGCGGCGCAGCGCCTCGATGTCGGGCGGGACCGCGACCAGCACCGTCCGGGCGCAGGTCCGGCCCGGGACCGGGCGACCGTCGTCGTCGGACAGGCCGGCCACCGCGTCCGGCGGGATCTCCACCCGGTACGGCTCGCCCCGGACGGCGGCCAGCACGTGCGGTTCGGACAGCCGCCAGACGGCGAGCACCCGGTCCGACTCGTCCCCGGCGTTGATCGCGTCGTCCATGGTCCCGTAGAAGGACGGCAGGTACTCCTCGGGCCGCGCGCCGAGCTTGGCCAGGTTGAAGTGGGCGTTGCGCCGCACCAGCGGGTCGTAGGTCCAGGTGATGTGCTCCAGGCCGCGGGCCAGCGCCCACGTCCGCTGGTGCAGCTTGAGGGCGAAGCCGATCCCGTGCCCGGCCGCGGCGCCGGTGACGTGCGAGTGCAGCACCCGCCCGGCCGGCGCGGCCAGGAAGCCGACCGACGCGCCGACCATCCGGTCGTCCCGGTAGGCGCCGGTCACGTAGTTGCCCGCGTGCGACAGCGCGCGCAGTATCTCCACCGTGACGGGCGCGCTGCCCGGACTGGGGTGCCAGATGCCGTCGAACAGCCGGACGACGTCTTCGAACTCCCCGATGGAGCACAGCTCGCGCACCACCACGCCGCTCAACGGAGCACCGCCCGGACCAGGCCGGCCAGCAGCGCCGCCCGGCCGGGCATCTCGGCCACGATCACGTGCTCGCCGTCTGCGTGGGCGCCGCCGCCCACCGCGCCGAGCCCGTCGAGGGTGGGGCAGCCGACTCCGGCGGTGAAGTTGCCGTCGGAGGCTCCGCCCACGCCGGCACCGCGGAGGGGGCCGAGCCCGAGATCGGCGGCGACCCGCCGGGCGAGCGCGAACAGCCCGGCTGACGAGGTCTCCTCCAGGGGAGGGCGGTTCGGGCCGCCCCGGACCTCCAGCCGGGTCCCGGCGAGCCGGGGGGACAGGGCCTTCATCAGGTCGTGCACCCGCTGCTGCGCGGCGAGGGTGGGCACCCGCACGTCCACCGACACGCGGGCCAGCGCGGGCACGGTGTTGACCGTGACCCCGGCCGACAGCACCGTGGGCGTGACGGTGGTCGGCCCCAGGAGGTTCGGCGGGCCGGTCTCCGGCGCCGCTCCGGCGGGCGGTGTCCGCGCCGCCGGGGAGACCGGCCGGGGGGAAGCGGGCAGCCCGTGCGCCGTGCCGGGCGGCGTCTCCACCGCCGTGGGGGGCGGGCCGTCACCGTTCACCCGGTCGGCGATCCCGGCGAGGGCGAGGATCTGGTGGGCCAGTTCGACCCCGGCGTTCGCGCCCTTCTCCGGTTCCAGGCCCGCGTGCGCGGCCCTGCCGTACACGGTGACCTCGTAGGCGGAGGTGCCCTTGCGGGCCGTCTTGAGCGCGCCGCCGTCGGCGCTCGCCTCCAGCACGAACGCGGCGGCGCAGCCGCGCGCCGACTCCTCGATCAGCGCGCGTGAGGACGGCGACCCGACCTCCTCGTCCCCGGTGACCAGCACGCACACCCCGTCCGGCGACGGCAGCGCGGCCAGCGCGTGGAACATCTGGACCAGCCCGGCCTTCATGTCGAACACGCCCGGCCCCCGGGCGATCCCGTCGGCGACCGACCAGGGACGGGTCCGCAGGGAGCCTGTCGGCCAGACCGTGTCGTGGTGGCCGACCAGCAGCACCCTGGGCGGGCCGAAGCTCCACCGCAGGTGGGTGACCCCGTCGATGACGATCGTCTCGGGACGCGCGCCGAGCCGTCTGCGCCCCTGGTCGGCGACCACCCCGGCGCTGCGGGCCACCGCCGCGTGGTCGCCGGAGAACGATTCGCAGACGACGAGCTCCTGCAGGTCCTCAAGCATGGTGTCCAGGCTCACCGCGGCCGCCGGGCGTTCGCGACGGCGCGGTGGTGGGGCTCAACGAGCACGTGTCAGTCCTCCGATGCGTGGTTACCGCGACCGTATGACAGACCACGGGGGAGGGAATTCGTCCGGCTTCCCGAAGAGCGTCGAGGTTGTTCGTGCATTCGGCCAAGGCCGTCCGGCCGGGGCGCCGACGGTGGCCGGTGCGCGGGCGGAGCCGGGAACCGGCGGGCCAATGATGAAGGAAAGTTACAAAGCACTCACGAGGTATGGAGATTATTGACGCATTCGCTCCGGTGCACGTAAGGTCCGGACAACCCGGTTCCCCGGCCCCGGAAGACCCCCCACGGAGCGGTTCATGAAGCGACTAGCAGCGGCACTGGCGTTGCTCGGCCTCGCCGCCGTCACGGCGTGCAGCAGCGGTACGGGAGGCAGGTCCGCCTCGGGCGGCGGCGGTGGCGTCTACACCACGGTCGACGCGATCAAACCGGGCATCGACGTGAACGCGCCGATCAACCCGTACAACCCCAAGGGCAACGCCTTCCGGGGGTTCAACGCCCAGTGGCTCGGGTGGACCAAGAACCACCTCACCGACCCCAACCAGTTCTACCCGGGCGTCGCGGAGAGCTGGGAGATCGCCCCCGACCAGTCCTCGATCACCATCAGGCTGCACCCGGACGGCAAGTGGTCCGACGGCAGGCCGATCACCGCCGAGGACGTGAAGTTCTCCATCGGCCTGGCCTACACCCAGGGCGGCACCGCCTACGCCCTCGACCCCGCGGCGGCCGGCGCGGCCTCCGACATCGAGATCGTGGACGACAGGACCATCAAGATCACCCAGGCGGCGGAGAACCCGAGCGTCACCTTCGTCCGCGGCGTGATGGAGACCTTCGTCGTCCCGGCGCACGTCTGGACCGGCGTGCTGCCCGCGGACTTCTGGGAGAAGGTCAAGGTGGCGCGGAGCGACGCCCCGGAGGCCGAGGCGGCGCGGGCCGAGATCACCGGCCTCGCCGGGAAGGTCATCGCCTTCTCCCCGCCCAAGGACGTCTCCGCCGGGCCGTTCGTCCTGGAACGCGTCAACCCCGGCGAGGCGCTGCTGGTCAAGAACAAGCACTTCCACAACGCCGCCAACGTCGCCCCCGACCAGGTGCGCATCCTCAACTACACCGGCAACGAGCAGATCTGGAACTACCTGATCGCCGGCAGGCTGGACAACGCGCCGTTCACCGCGGTCCCGGCCGACGTGATGAAGCGCATCACCCGGACCCCCGGCAACGCCGTCGTCAGGGGCTACTCGCCGGTCGGCAACGCGCTGGCGTTCAACCAGTCCAGGAAGCCCTACGACAACGTGCACGTCCGCCGGGCGCTGGCCCACCTCATCGACCGTGAGCAGGTCACCAAGATCGCCTCACCGGAGGGCGGCACCGCCTCGGTCACCACCTCCGGCCTGCACCAGAAGGCCGCCGCGGCGTGGCTGGGCGACGACTTCACCGCCCTGGAGCCCTACGGGGTCGACGCCGCCAAGGCCGAGGAGGAGCTGAAGGCCGCCGGCATGAGGAAGGAGGGCGGCACCTGGGCGATGCCCGACGGCTCGCCCTGGAAGATGACCATCCACGTGCCCGCGCCGTTCTCCGACTGGCTCGCCGGCGCCAAGGCGATCACCAGCCAGCTCAACGACGCCGGCATCGACGCCGAGGTCGTCACCACCGCCGACTACCCCCTCTACCTGGAGGAGCTGGCGGCCGGCAAGTACGACGCAGGGTTCTGGCTGGTCGCGCTCGGCCCCGCGCCGTACAACATCTACCAGCGCCTGTACGGCACCCCGAACGGCTGGCAGCTCTTCGGCGGCAAGCTCAAGCACGTCGCCCCCGGCAAGGAGGGCAACTGGATGGGCGGCGCCGAGACCATCGAGGTGGAGGGCGTCGGCAAGGTCAACCCCGGTGAGCTGACGGTCAAGCTCAACTCCGCTCCCGAGGCGGAGCAGAAGGAGATCATCGCCACCCTCGCCAAGGCCGCCAACAAGGACCTGCCGGTCATCCAGCTCTGGGACTACGTCAACACCCAGTTCGTCAACACCTCGCGATTCACCGGCTTCCCGGAGAACGAGAGCGACGCGCTGCGCCTGACCTCCGGCGTCTGGATCCAGCTCGGCATGGTCAAGAAGAAGTAGCGGCCCATGGCGCTCATCGCACGGCGGCTCGCGGGCCACCTGGCCCGCGGGCTCGTCATGATCCTCGTGGTGACCACGATCAGTTTCGTGATCATCAGGAACGTCCCCGGCGACCCCCTGCTCGCCCGCTACGAGAAGCTGGTCGAGCAGGGCATGGCGCCCGACCAGGCCGAGCGCGCCACCGCGGCGCTGTACGGCTTCATGCCCAGCGGCACCCTGTGGGAGCAGTACGCCGACTACATGACCGGCCTGTTCCGCCTCGACCTCGGCCAGTCGTCGAGCACCCCCGGCACCCCGGTCACCACCCTGCTCGCCTCGGCGGCCACCTGGACGGTCCTGCCCGTCCTGGCCGGCACCCTGCTCAGCTTCCTGGCCGGCGTCATCATGGGCGTCTACGCCGCCATCAGGCGGTCCGGCCCGCTGGGCGACCTGCTGGCCATCTCGGGCTCGCTCCTGCACGGCCTGCCGCAGTACGTCCTCGCGCTGCTGCTGAGCGCGACGTTCGCCACCCTGCTACCGATCTTCCCGGGGAGCGGCACCGCCGACATCATGATCGAGCCGGGCTTCGGCGCCGCCTACATCGGCTCGCTGATCGAGTACGCCACGCTGCCGGTGCTGACCTACGCGCTGGCGGGCTACGGGGGCTGGATCCTGGCCATGAAGTCGAGCGTGGTGACCGTGCTGGGCGACGACTTCATCCTGGCCGCCGAGCTGCGCGGCCTCACGCGCGGGATCATCTTCCGCTATGTGGCCCGCAACGCGATCCTGCCGCTCTTCACCATCCTGGCGCTCTCGCTGGGCCTGCTCTTCGGCGGCGCGATCTTCATCGAGCGGATCTTCACCTACCCGGGGCTGGGCCTGCTGCTCTTCAACAGCATCGCCGACCGCGACTACGCGCTGATGGGCGGGGCCTTCCTGCTGATCACCGCGGCGATCGTGGTCGCCAACATCGCCGCGGACATGCTCTACACCGTGATCGACCCCCGGGTCCGCTCCGGAGAGGAGGCGCCGTGACCGGGCGAAGCGGAGGGATCGGCGGGCACGGCACCCCGGTCACGCGGCCGGCGAAGGAGGTCACATGAGCGAGCCGGTGGTCGCCGCGGGCGGGACCCGCGCGACGCTGCGACGCAACTTCTGGCGCGGCGTCTGGCGGGTCCTGCGCCGCAAGCCCAGCCGGATGCTGGGCGTGGTCATCCTGGCCGGTTTCGCGGTCATGGGCGCCGTCGGGCCGCTGCTCTACCCCGAGCGGCTGCCGCGCGACGACGACGCGCTCTACGCCCCGCCGAGCTGGGAGCACCCCTTCGGCACCGACTTCGAGGGCACCGACGTGCTCGCCCTGGTGATCACCGGTTCCCGGTACGTCCTGCTGACCGCCCTGGTCACCGCCGTCATCACGGTCGTCCTCGGCACCGGCGTCGGGCTGCTCGCCGGGTTCAGGCGCGGGCGCTGGGACACCGTCCTCATGCGGATCACCGACATGAAGCTGACCATCCCCGGTCTGCCGTTGCTGCTGGTCCTGTCGACCGTCTGGACGTTCACCGGCGCGTTCGAGATGGGGCTCGTGCTCGGGCTCCTGGGCTGGGGCGGCGTGGCACGCGCCGTCCGGGCGCAGACCCTCTCGCTGCGCGAGCGCGGCTTCATCGAGGCGGCCAGAGGGCTCGGCCTGTCCACCACCCACATCGTCGGCAGGGAACTGCTGCCCGGCATGGCCCCCTTCATCGCGATGAACATGCTCATCGCGGTGACCGGCGCGGTCTACGCGCAGGTGGGCCTGTTCTTCCTGGGCGTCCTGCCGTTCGACGCCAACAACTGGGGCGTGATGCTCAACCTCGCCGTGTTCGGCGGCGGCGCGCTGACGACGACCGCCGCGCTGCCGTACATGATGGCCCCGCTCCTGGCGATCATGCTGCTCACCCTGGGCATCGTCCTCGTCGTCGACGCCATGGACGAGATCTTCAACCCCCGGCTGCGGGAGGAGTGACGGGTGTCCGTATCCCCTGGATCCCCCGATTCCGTGTCTCCGGAGTTCCCGGACACGACGCCCGCGGCGGAACGCCGGGCACCGGGCGTACGCGTCAGCGGGCTGACCGTCGTCTATCGCACGCCCGCCGGAGAGCTTCCCGCCGTCTCCGGGATCGATCTGGAGCTCCCGGCCGGGACGATCACCGGTCTGGTCGGCGAGTCCGGTTCCGGCAAGTCCACCCTGGCGCTGTCACTGCTCAACGCGGTGCAGCCGCCCGGCAGGATCAGCGCGGGCAGCGTCGAGGTCGACGGTCTCGGCGACGTCGTGAAGCTGGGCGGCGAGGAGCTGCGCCGGGCGCGGGGACGGCACATCGGATACGTCTTCCAGGCCGCGCAGAACTCCCTCAACCCCCTCAAGACGGTCGGCAAGCAGCTGCTCGACCTCGGCCGCTCCCACCAGGTCAGGGACCTGCGCGCCCTGGTCGGGGAGGCCAGGGACCTGCTCGGCCGGATGGGCCTGGACGGCGCCCGGGTGCTCGACTCCTACCAGCACGAGCTGTCGGGTGGCATGCGCCAGCGGGTGGGCATCATGCTCGCGCTCGTCCTCAACGCCCACCTCGTCGTGCTGGACGAGCCGACGACCGCGCTCGACATGATCACCCAGGCCACGATCCTCCGGATCGTCCGCGAGGTCCACCGGGAGCGCGGGCTCACCACGCTCGTCATCACCCACGACCTCGGCGTGGTCGCCGAGGCCGCCCGCCGACCGGGTCGCCGTCATGTACGCCGGGCGGGTGCTGGAGCAGGGGCCGACCGCCGAGGTGCTCGGCGCGCCCCGCCACCCCTACACCCGGGGCCTGATCCGGGCCATCCCGCGCCTGGTCGGCGACCTCGGCGAGACCCGGGCGCTGCCCGGCCGCCCGCCGACGCTCGGGACGATCCCGGCGCGGGGATGCGTCTTCGCGGAGCGCTGCGACCTGCGCATGGACGTGTGCGAGGCGGAGGAGCCGCCGGCCGTCTCCCGCGGCGGGCGGATCGTGGCCTGCCACGCCGACGGCCCGCCGGCCGGCCCGGACCCCGGGCCGGCCGGGACCGCGCGGCCGGGGCATCCGGTCGCGGCCGTACCGGGAGGACACGGGCCCGCCGGGGTAGAGGACATGGGGGAGGAACGGGCGTGATCACGGGGCAGGCAATCACGAAGACCTTCCGGCAGCGGGGCGGCGTGCTCGGCGGGCGGGAGGTCACGGCACTGCGCGGCGTCGACTTCGCCGTCCCGAAGGGCGGGGCGGTCTCGTTCATCGGCGAGTCGGGCTGCGGCAAGACGACGCTGGGGCGGATCGCCGCGGGGCTGGAGAGCCACGACTCCGGGGAGATCACCATCGACGGCGTCCCCATGTCGTCGCTGCGCCCGCGGCGGCGCCGGCCGTACTTCCGCCGGATCCAGCTCATCCACCAGGACCCGTACTCGGCGCTCAACCCGACCCGCACGATCCACCAGACGCTCGACGCGCCGCTGGCGCTGCGGGCCCGGCAGACCGGCCGCCCGCGGTCGTGGACCGACGAGCGTGCCGAGGAACTGCTCGGCCTGGTCGGGCTCGACCCCGGCTACGTGCTGCCCCGCTACCCGCACCAGCTCTCCGGCGGCATGCGCCAGCGGGTCGTCATCGCCCGCGCGCTCACCGTCGACCCCGAGATGCTCGTCGCGGACGAGGCCGTCTCCATGATCGACGTATCGCTCCGGCTGGGGATCCTGTCCCTGCTGAAGGATCTGCGCGAGCGGCTCGGCGTGGGCGTGCTGTTCATCACCCACGACGTGGCCACCGCCCGGTACATCGGCGGCGACGGCGAGCTGTACGTCATCTACCGGGGCCAGGTCGTCGAACGTGGTCCGGTGGAGACGGTCATCTCGGCGCCGGTCCACCCCTACACCCAGGCGCTGCTCTCGGCCATCCCCGTGCTGCACGGGCTGGAGCGGCCCGGCGAGCAGCGGGTGGTGCCGACCGAGGCGCTCGACGAGAGCCGCCCCGACGACGGCTGCCTGTTCGCGCGGCGCTGCCCGTTCCGCACCGGCCGGTGCGAGTCGGAGCGCCCCGTTCTCGGCCACGCCGGGGAGACGCCCCAGGAGCACGCCTGCTTCCACCCCGAACGCCGCAGCGTCGTCGCCACCCCGATGGGGGCGCCGTGAACCCGCGGGCCGGGATCCGCGAGGCCGCCGCGGCCGACGGGCCGGCCCTCGCCGGGCTGGCGCGGGCCGCGCTCACCCTGGACGCGGCCGAGGCGCCGGACCTGGTCGCCCGGCTCGCCGGGCCGCCGGGGGAGCGGCGCTGGACCGCGCTCGTGACGGGCGATCTCGACGGCGTGGCGTTCGCCTCCCTGTCGGCGCGCGACCCGTCCGTGGGCCACGTCGACCTGCTCGCGGTCCATCCCACGGCCCGGGGCGCGGGACTCGGCCCCTCGCTGGTCGCCGCGGCCGAGGAGTGGCTGCGCGGCCGGGGGGCCACCGAGGCGCGTTTCGCCGGCAACCCGCCCTGTTACGCCTGGCCCGGCGTCGACGTGCGCGCCACCCCGGCGGCCTGCCTGGTCGAGAGCCTGGGCTACGAGCGTTACGACGTCGCCTGGAACATGACCGCCGACCTCACCGGCGATCTGTCCACCGGCGCGGACGTCGCGCGGCTGGCCCGGTCGGGCGTCACCGTGCACGCGGCCGGTCCTGGAGAGCGCGGCGCCCTGCTGCCCTTCATCAGGGAGCACTGGAACGGCAACTGGGCGTGGGAGGCGGAACAGGCGACCGGCTGCCAGTACGCCCTCCGGGAGGGGGAGATCCTCGGCTTCGCCGCGTGGGGCGCGCGACCCGCCTGGTTCGGCCCGATGGGCACCGCGCCGGCCGCCCGGGGCCTGGGCGTCGGCCGGGTGCTCCTGCGCCGCTGCCTGTCCGAGCAGCGGGCCGCGGGCATGACGAGCGCGCAGATCGGCTGGGTGGGGCCGCTGCGCTTCTACTCCCGGGCCGTGGGGGCGCGCGCCGAGCGGGTCTTCTGGCTCTACCGCCGCGGCCTCACATGACGGCCCGGACGGGCGGCCGTCCGGGCGACCGGGACGCGCGGCCCCCCGATATAAGAAGATTATTTACTTTTCAGATAAGAGATATGAAGATTAGCGACATGGGGCGACATGATTGATCCACTCGCCGGCCTGTCCACGGAGCAGAGCGACCCCCGCTACAGCCAGATCGACCGGCTCTCGACCGAGCAGGTGGCCCGGCTGATGAACGCGGCGGACGCCACGGTTCCGGGGGCGGTGGCCAGGGCGATCCCGGAGATCTCGGCCGCGGTCGACGCCGTCGTCGCACGGATGAGGGCGGGCGGCCGCCTGATCTACGTGGGAGCCGGCACGTCGGGACGGCTGGCGGTGCTGGACGCGTCCGAGTGCCCGCCGACGTTCGGCACCGACCCCGAACTGGTGCAGGGCGTCATCGCGGGCGGGGAGCCCGCGCTGACCCGCTCGGTGGAGGGCGCCGAGGACGACCGCCCCGGGGGAGCCGCCGCCATGGCCGAGCGGGGGGTGGGCGCCCGCGACGCGGTGGTGGGCGTCTCCGCCAGCGGCCGGGCGCCGTTCGTGCTCGGCGCGCTCACCGAGGCCAGCCGCCGCGACGCCTTGACCGTGGGGCTGTCGTGCAACGCCGGCACCCCGCTCTCGGCGGCGGTGCTGCACCCGATCGAGGTGATCGTCGGTCCCGAGGTGGTGACCGGCTCCACCAGGCTGAAGGCGGGCACCGCGCAGAAGCTGGTCCTCAACATGATCTCCACGATCGCCATGGTCAGGCTGGGCCGGACCTACGGCAACGCCATGATCGAGGTGTCGGCGATGAACTCCAAGCTGGCCGACCGGGCCGCCCGGATGGTCAGCGACATCACCGGCACCGACCTCTCCGTCGCCCGCCCCGCGCTGGAGGCCGCCGGGTGGCAGGTGAAGGTCGCCGTGCTGATGGTCGAGCGCGGCCTCGACGCGGACGGCGCGCGGGCCCTGCTGGAACGCCACGGCGACCGCCTGGAGGCGGCCCTGGCGGCGGCGGGGAGAGTCCCCGGTGCCTGAACCCCCCGGCGCCGTCCCCGGCCCCGTACGCGATCCGGATCCGCGCCCGGGGGACGGGGGCGGGTCCCGCCTCGCGGGAATCCTGGCGGCGGCGGTGCCGCGCGTGTGCTCGGCGGCGGTCGCCGTGATCTCGGCGGGCGGGACCACGGTGGCCGCCGCGGCGGTGGGGGAGGCCGTGCGCTACGCGGCGGCCCCGGAGGAACCGGCCGAGGACCGGCCGCCGGCGACCCGCGACTCGATCTTCGACCTCGCCTCGGTCACCAAGCTCTTCACGACCGTCGTCATCCTGTCACTCGCCGAGGAGGGGCGCCTCGAACTGGACGAGCCCGTCGCCGCCCGGCTGCCCGCCTGCTACGGTGGCGCCCCCGAGGCCACCCTGCGGCACCTGCTCACCCACACCGCGGGCCTGCCCCCCGGCCGCAGGGCCCACGAGGAGATCCCCGGGGACGGCCCCGCCGTCCACGCGGCGCGCCTGGAGCGGATCCTCTCCACCCCGCCGCTCGGCCCCGCCGGGGAGCGCTACCTCTACTCGGACGTCGGGCTGATCACGGCGGGCCGGGTGGCGGAGATCGCCGGGCAGGCGCCCCTGGACGAGCTTGTCCGCGCCCGTGTCACCGCCCCGCTCGGCCTGTCCGCCACCGGCTACCGCCCCGGCCCGTCCCTGCTGCCGCGGATCGTCGCGACCGAGCACAAGCCCGAGCGCCCGGGGACCGGGTGCGTCCGCGGCGAGGTCCACGACGAGACCGCGCACGGCCTGGGCGGGGTCGCCGGGCACGCCGGAATCTTCGCCACCGCCGACGACCTGGTCCGCTTCGCGGAGGCTCTGCGCACCGGAGGCGCCCCGATCCTGCGGCCCGGCACGGTCGCCGAGCTCACCCGCGACCACGGCGTCCGGGGCGCCGCCTTCCGCCACGGCCTGGGCGTGCGCATCGGCGACCCGGCGATCGTCGGCCCGCTCGCCGACGCCTACGGCCACTCCGGCTTCACCGGCACCTCGCTCGTCGTCGACCCCGGACGCGCCCTCACCGTCGTCCTGCTGACCAACAACGTCCACCCCCTGCGCGGCCGCCCGGGCATCCGCGACCTCCGCCACGCCGTCGCCGCCGAGGCCCTGCGCCTGTCCTGACCGGGTACGGCCCCGCGCCCGGGGGGGAGCGGGGCGGCTCAGGTGGCGGGCAGCGCGGCGGCGAGGAGGACGATCCCGACCGAGCCGACGAGGGAGGCCACCGCCATCGCCCGCGCGAAGGCCGGGCGGCCGCGGCCCGTCGCCCATCCGTGCAGGCCCGCGGCGGCCATGACCGCGCAGAACAGCCCGAGCTTGGCGGCGAGGACGCGGCCGTAGCCGGGCTCGGCCAGCGAGGCCCAGGTGACGCCCTTGTGCCAGGCGATGGCCACGCCGGTGCCGAGCTGGACCGGCAGGAACACCGCTCCGGTGAACACGCCGAACCGGCGGCCCCCCCCGCGCGCCCTCGGGGCGCGGCGTCCGGCGCCCAGCAGGCGGCGGGCCGCCGGCAGCACCACCAGCGAGACCGTGAGCTGCCCGCCGACCCACAGCGCCGCCGAGAGCACGTGCAGGAAACGGACCACCGACCACCAGGTCATCGCGCGCCCACCACGAAGATCCCGTGGGCGCCGGCCTCGGCGCGGCGCATGGCGTGGTCCACCAGGGGGTAACGGCCCGGCTCGGGGAACTCCAGCTCGGCGAAGCCGCCCTGGGCGGGGGCCAGGTCCAGCACCTGCGCGCCGCCGGGGCCGCCCTTCCTCAGCATGTAGGCACCCTCCTTGTAGACCGTGTCGAACGGGACACCCACCACGTGGAGCGCCGTTCCCGAACTCGGCCCGGCGGCCACCGCCCAGATCCGTACCCGCTCGCCGGTCCGGGCCGTCAACGGGGCGTGATCATAGCCCGCCGCGGTGCCGTTGAACATCCACCCGTCCGGGCGGCCCTCGCGGATCTTGGCGACCTGGGCCTCGTCGCCGGGCCGCCCGAGGTGGAGCTCGCCCTGCACCAGCAGGTACTCCCGGTCCACCCGCGGCAGGTCCGGCGGATCGACGACCACCGCGCCGTACATGCCGTTCGCGATGTGCTGGGTCATCGGCATCGTCGAGCAGTGGTACAGCCACGCCCCCGCGAAGTCC
Source organism: Streptosporangium fragile (assembly GCF_039534445.1). Taxonomy (NCBI): domain Bacteria; kingdom Bacillati; phylum Actinomycetota; class Actinomycetes; order Streptosporangiales; family Streptosporangiaceae; genus Streptosporangium; species Streptosporangium fragile. The sequence goes on from NZ_BAAAVI010000023.1 coordinate 50,643, forward strand.
GCCCGGAACCGGTAGGTCAGCCGTTCACCGGGTCCGATCGTGCGCATCGGCCCGTCGGGCGCCACCGCGCCGGCGTGGAAGTCGAGGCCGTGCCCCATCGTGCCGGTGTTGACGAACGTCACCGTGAACACGTCGCCCACCCTGCCGCGCAGCGTCGGCCCGGGCACGGTCCCGTTGAACGTCCACATGCGCTGCCGCACACCGGGGGCCACCTCCAGGTCCACCTCGGCCGCCCGGATCTCGATCCGGTGCTCCGTGCCGCCGGGAGCCGGGCGCAGCGTCGCGTCATACGGCTTCCACCCCGGTGACATCGGCGCGGCGACATCCAGCCGGGCGGGACCTCCGGAGCTGTGCGCGCCCGCGTCCGGCCGGGCCGCCGCCTCCGTCCCGGCCCCCGCGCCCGTCCCCGCGGGCACGACGCGCATCGTCATGCCCGCGGCCCGGTGCCCGGCCACGGTGCACCAGCCGTCGACCGCCTCGCCGAGCGGGCCGAGTTCCAGCGTGGCGCTCTCACCCGGGCCGAGCGGCGGGGTGCGCTCGCCGGTCGAGAGCCGCAGGTCGTGCCGCTGGGCGTCCTTGTTGACGACGCGGAGCGTCAGGACCGTGCCCGGGGCCGCCTCGATCACGCCGGGCCGGATCGTCATCCCGGTCAGGGTCACCTCCACCGTCTGCCGGGCGCCCGAGGCGACGACGGCCGGGGCGGACCCCGGGCCGCCGGACATCGCGACCGCGACCGCCGCGGCGGTGAGCAGGCAGCCCGCGGCCGTCCCGGTGAGCGCGGGCGACATCGGGCGCGCCCGGAGCAGGAGGGCCGCGGCCAGGACGACGAACGCCGCCGCCGCGGCCAGGACGAGGACCCAGCCCAGCAGGCCGAGCGGCGCCGGCACCGGCAGGGCCAGCAGCGGCACCCCGAGGTTGACCGCCGCGAGCCGGACCGGCCAGCCGCGTCCGAGCAGCGCCGTGTTCTCCTTGAACCGGGCGGGGCCGCCGCCCAGCACCGCGGGCAGCAGATGCGACAGCGAGCCGAGCAGCACCTGCCCGACGAAGCCGACGAGCAGCAGCGGCAGCAACGGCTCCAGCGCGTGGCCGACCTCCCCCGGCGGGCGGGTGATCACGATCACCACATCGGCGACGAGCGCGACCTCGAACCAGACGACACCCGCTCCGAGCATCCAGGCCGCCCCGGTGCGCGGGCGGCGGCGGCGCAGCGTCTCGGCCAGCGGCGCCAGCGCCACGGCCACGGCGGCCGCGTAGACCACCAGCCCGCCGGCGGCCGGCGCGCGCAGGGCCAGCAGCAGGCCGAGCACGGCCAGGGCGAGTCCGGGCACCGCCAGCCGCAGCGCCACCAGGGAGGCCCGGCGGGTCAGAGCGGACACCCGGGTCCGCAGGACCGTCGGCCACAGCGTGAACAGCGTGCCGAGTACGGTCAGGCCCACCCAGCCGAGCAGGTTCACCTCGGCGTGCGCGGCGTGCAGGCGCTCGTGCACGGGGGCGGAGACGGCGGGGGCGGCGGCCAGGCCGGCGACGACGCCGCCGACCGCGAGCGCGTCGACCGCGGCGACGTACCAGGGGACGACGTGGCCGAACCGGCCCGGCAGCGCCCGCCGGGCCAGCCGGACCAGGACGGCCGCGTGCCAGACGACCGCCGCCACGACCGTCCCCGCCCCGGCCGCCGCGATCCACCACGGCCCCGCGGCCACGCCGTACAACGCGGCCACCGCTCCGGCGTTGAGCAGCGCGAGCCGGGTGACGCTCCAGCGCGGCTCGGGGGCCGGCGCCCGCAGCAGCGCCACGGCGAAGTGCTCACTCCAGATCAGGACGGCGGTGGTGACGGCGCCGAGCAGGAAGACGTGGATCAGCAACCATCGGGGCGCGGGCAGCTCGCCCTGGGCGAGCGCGGCCAGGACCGTCAGGACCAGCCAGCCCACCACGACCGCGTTCGCCCGCAGGTGCCATCGCGCGCGGCGGCGGGGCGGCGCGCCGGACGGCTTCGCCTGCGGCCGGGGACCGATCGTCACCTCGACCGGGGGCATCGGGGTCACCTTCCTATCGGTTTGTACGGCTTGTGCAGCTTCCTGGACTGTCCGGCCTGTGCGGTCCGTGTGACTTGTCCGGCCTGTCTGGGCGGACGCGCACCGTCGGGCATCGGCCGGGCGGCTTCGGCGTGCGCCGGGGATGATGGTTCCGGCTCCTGCCCGGTTCCTACCGTCCGGCCGCCCGTCGCTCCGGCGTGATGCGGTCCCAGGCGGGGATCGGCAGCATGACGGCCGCCGCCGGGAACAGCCCGTGCTCTTCCTTGTCGATGTGCCGGCGCAGCCGCCGCAGCGCCGCCAGCACGGCGGGCCAGTCCGGCGCCGCGCGGTCGACCGTGCCGAGCACCCCGTGGATGTCGCCGTGCTCGGCGCAGAGCCGGTCCACCTCCTCGGCCAGCGACCCCTCGGCGCGCAGTTCGGCGAAGAGCCCGCTCTCCTCGGTGGCGGTGTGCGGGACCAGCAGGGCGAGGAGCTCCTCCAGGAGCGGCACGGCGTCGCCGTACCGGCCCTCACCGATGGCGCGGCGGAGCGAACCGGCCGTCTCCTCGATCTCGCCGTGCTCCTCGGTGAGCCGGCCGATCAACGGGAACTCCCGGCACCCGCAGTAGTTGCACATCCACGACTCCTCGACGCCGACATGGGGCTCCAGGATCGTCACCGGAGACTCCGCGCGACAGGGTCCAGGTGCTTGGCGGGATAGGGCCGTTGGTCCCTTCCCGGGAGCCGGCCCCTTCCGGGGAGCCGACGCTTTCCCGGGCTCCCCGTCCCGGGCTTCTCTTCCGGGGCTTCTCTTTCCGGGGGCGGGACACCGGTGCCGGGGGACGCGACCGCGCCACCGCGAGGGAGCGGTGAGGACTTTCAGCCCGGACACCGGGGACGAGGGACCCTGTGCGGTGCCCGGCCGCGGATCCCAGGCTCGACCGGAGGCCCGAGCGAGCGGGCCTTTTCCCGTCAGAGGAGGACAGATGAGTGACATGCGCGGGCTGACCGTGGCGCTGCTGGGCGCGGTCGGCGTCGCCATGCTGGCGGCCGGTCCCGTCATGGTGGTCCGCGGCAAGGAGGGCCGGGACGAGATCCGGGACGAGCTTCGCCGCCAGACGATCACCTTTCCGGACAAGGGGCTGCCCGCCGGGCTCACCCCGTACGCAGGCCGGCCGGTGACGACCGGGCCGCAGGCCAGAGCGTACGCCCAGGTGATCGGCGACAACGTGCGGCAGGCCACGGGAGGGCGGACCTACTCCGAGATCAGCGCCGAGTTCATGGCCGCGGGCGGCGAGGACGAGAACCTGGCGGCGCTGCGCCAGACCGCCTTCATGGGCGAGACGCTGCGCGCCTCGCTGATGGGTTCCTACCAGGCATGGCAGCTCACCTCGCTCGTCATCGGCCTGGGCGCGCTGCTGACGGGGGCGGGGGCCGCCTTCGTCGCCGCCGGCGCGGCGCTCGCCTCCGGCGACGACCGGTGACAGTGCCGGGACGTGGCCGTAAGACCCTCCTGTTCGGGACTTTGGTCACTGGATACCGCGGATCTCCGGTCACTTGAATCCCATAGGCGTTCAGATCCCGACGGAGCCCCGGCGCTCCACGGCCCAGGAGGGTGTTTCCTTGGCGATCCCCGATGAGTTCACCTGCGTCTTCCGCGAGGAGCGCGGGGAGACCCGCGACCTGCCCGTCCGGGCCGGCACGGTCCGGGGCCGACGTGTCTGAGGCCGGGCTCCCGTTCCTCATCCAGGGTGGGATGGGAGTCGGCGTGTCCGGGTGGCGGCTGGCGCGGGCCGTCGCCCGGACCGGACAACTCGGCGTGGTGTCCGGGACGGCGCTGGACCTCGTGCTGGCCAGGCGGTTGCAGCACGGTGACCCGGGTGGCCACCTGCGCCGGGCGCTGGCGCACTTCCCGGTCCCCGAGGTCGCCGAGCGGGTCCTGGCCCGGTTCTTCGTGCCCGGGGGTGCCGGCCCCGGCCTGCCGTACCGGCCGGTGCCCCGGCTCGGCCTGCGCCCGCACCGCGCCCGGGACGAGCTCACCGTGGTCGCCAACTTCGCCGAGGTGTTCCTCGCCCGGGAAGGGCACGACGGTCCGATCGGGGTCAACTACCTGGAGAAGATCCAGATGGCCACGCCCGCCGCCGTCTACGGGGCGATGCTCGCCGGGGTCGACTACGTGCTGATGGGCGCGGGCATCCCCTCGGAGATCCCCCGGCTGCTCGACGCGCTCGCGGCGCACCGGCCGGCGGAGATATCGGTCACGGTGGCCGAGGCCGCCGCCGGAGACCGCCACACCGTCGGCGTCGACCCGGTGGCGCTGCTCGGCCGTACGCCCGGCCCGCTCCGGCGGCCCCGGCTGCTGGCCATCGTCTCCTCCCACGTCCTGGCCGCCTACCTCGCCCGTTCCCCGGAGACCCGGCCGGACGGGTTCGTGCTGGAGTCGCCGACGGCGGGCGGGCACAGCGCGCCGCCCAGGGGCAGGATGCGTCTCGACCCCGCCGGCGAGCCGGTTTACGGACCGCGCGACCAGGCCGACACCGGCAAGGTCGCGGCGCTCGGCCTGCCGTTCTGGCTGGCCGGGGGGTACGGCACCCCGGAAGGGCTGGCGCGGGCGCGGGCGGCCGGGGCGGCCGGGATCCAGGTCGGGTCGGCCTTCGCGCTGTGCCGGGAGTCGGGACTGGACGCCACGCTCAGGCGCCGCCTTCTCGCGCGCGCCGCCGGCGGCGCCCTGGTGGTCCGCAACGACCCGCACGCCTCCCCGGCCGGCTTCCCCTTCAAGATCGCTGACCTGTCCGGCACCCTGTCGGATCCGGACGTCCACGCCGACCGCCCCCGCCTGTGCGACCTGGGCCACCTGCGCACGCCGTACCGCAAGGACGACGGGACGGTCGGCTACCGCTGCCCCGCCGAGCCGGTCGGCACCTACGTCCGCAAGGGCCGTCCCGCCGAGGAGACCCTGGGGCGCCGCTGCCTGTGCAACGGGCTGCTCGCCGCCATCGGTCTCGGGCAGCACCGCCCGGACGGCTACCGGGAACCCCCGCTGCTCACCCTCGGCCAGGACCTCGGGTTCCTCGACGGGCTGCCGGACGACTACTCCGCGGCGGACGTCGTCGACCACCTTCTCTCCGCGGTCGCGCGGACGCCCTGACCCGCGGTCGCGCGGACGCCCCGCCCCGGACGCGCTCACGACCCGGCACCGGGACCGCGCATCCGGCCGGACCTCGGCTCTCGAGGGGGCGGGGGCTCCCGGCGCCGCAGGACCGGTGGCCGCCCGCGCGTGACCGGCGGGCGGTCACCGTGTCATGACGACTTGGGGCGGCGGCGGGCCTCGCCGAGGAAGTCGTCGAGGGCGGAGCGGGTCGCCCGCAGGGCGGCGTCGGACGTGTCGAAGGTGCGCTGGGCGATGCCGACGAAGATGCAGTCGACGATCAGGAGCTGGCTGATTCGGCTGGCCAGCGCGCCGGGACGGAAGGCCGTCTCCCGGCCCGCCGAGATCAGGACATGGTCCGACAACTCGGCCAGGGACGAGCGGGGGTTGTTGGTGATCGCGACCGTGGTGGCCCCCGCCTTGGCCGCGACCCGCATCGGCTCCAGCACGTCGGGGGTCTCGCCCGTGCAGCTCACGCCTACCGCGACGTCGCCCTCCCGGACCAGGGCCGCGCTGGTGAGGGCCAGGTGGACGTCGGTGAAGGCGTGGCCCGACAGGCCGATCCGCAGCAGTTTCTGCGCCATGTCGGCCGCCACGAGCCCGGAGGCGGCGACCCCGTAGACGTCGACCTTGCGCGCCCCGGCGATCGCCTCCACCACCGCGTCCAGCCGGTCGGGGTTGAGCTGCGCCGCGGTGTCGGCCAGCGCCTCGGACTCGGCCCGGGTCACCTTCGCGATCACGTCGACCAGCGGGTCGTCGGGGCCCAGGTCGCCGGGGACCAGACGCTCGGGCTCCTCCCGGGCCACCGCGGCGGCCAGGGCGAAACGCAGCTGGGAGTAGCCGGCGAAGCCGAGGGCGCGGGCGGTGCGCACGATCGTGGCCTCGCTCGTGCCGGAGAGTGCGCTGAACTCGGTGATGGTGCTGCGGGCCACCATGCCGGGGTCGTCGAGGATGAGACGGGCGATGGCCTGGGCCGCGGGGGTCAGCGAGGGCAGGACCGCCCGCACGGTGGCCACCAGATTCGCGGGCGTGGGGCCGTCGTGGTCGTTCATGGGGCACCTCTCGTGTCGGAATCAGCCTATTGGCCCGCGGTCAGCCGGTGCGCTACGGCGCGGGCCGAGGCCCGGGAAATCCCGTTCGTGGTCACGTACACGGCTCCGGTGGGCTCACCGGGCAGCCCGGTCTCGACCACGACGGCGTCGGGGCGCAGCCCGACGGCCCGCGCCAGCAGGTCCACGACCCACGCGTGGCGCCGCGCGTCGTGGACCACCAGCACGAGGGGGCGCTCGCGGTCGGTGACGTCGGGAAGCTCGGCCGCCTCGGCGGTGACGGTGTGCGCGACGGTGCCCGGTAGCAGCTCCGCCAGGGCGGCGGCGATCCCGGCCGGGGTGGCGGGGCCGACCGCCGGGTTCGGCGGCGGGGCGATGTCCACCACCAGCGGCGCCCCCGCCAGCACGGCGCTCCCGGCCGCCGCGGCACGCGGGAGGGCCTGCGGGCTTCCGGGCCGGGGGAGCTGCCGGGCTCCGGCGGAGCGGCCCACCGCGGCGGGTACGGGAGCCGGCGCCGGCGCGGACGGGCCGGGCGGCGGGGGAGGGGTGCGGTCTTCGGCGACGGCCACCACGCGCATGGCCGCCCTGGCGGCCTCCAGTCCGATGTCCGTGCCTCCGCCGGGGGTGTCCCGCGGATCGCCCGCCGCCCGCGCCGGGGCGCCGGCGGCGTACCAGGCGGACAGCGCGAGCACGCGCGAGGCGGCCTCGGCCAGGCGCTCCTCGGGGAGCCTGCCGTCTCGCACGGCGTCCACGATGGCGTCGCGCAGCGCGTAGACGCTCTCGCCGCCCGGCGAGGACACCCCGGCGCAGACCGCGTCCGCCCCGGCGGCCAGGGCGCGGACCGCGATCTCGCCGGGTGGGTGGAGCGCGGCGACGGCGCGCATCTCGATGGCGTCGGTGACCAGCACGCCGTCGAAGCCCAGCTCCTCGCGGAGCAGCCCGGTCAGGACGCGCCGGCTCAGCGTCGCCGGGACGTCCGGGTCGAGGGCGGGCACCAGCAGGTGGCCACACATGATCGCCCGGACCCCGGCGCCGATGGCGGTGCGGAACGGGGGCAGGTCGCGCTCGGCGAGGGTCTCGCGGGAGGCGTGCACGGTCGGCAGGGCGTGGTGGGAGTCGGTGACGGTGTCGCCGTGGCCGGGGAAGTGCTTGGCGCAGGCGGCCACGCCGGCGCTCTGCAGGCCGGAGATCCAGGCTGCGGTGTGCCGGGAGACGAGCTCGGGCTCGGGCCCGAAGGAACGGACGCCGATCACCGGATTGGCCGGGTCGGCGTTGACGTCGGCCACCGGCGCGTAGTCGAGGGTGATGTCGGCCGCGGCGAGGAGGCGGCCGATCTCGCGGGCCACCAGCCAGGTCCGCTCCACGTCGTCGCCGACGCCCAGCGCCCGGTTGCCCGGCCACGAGCTGCCGGTGACGGCCTCCAGGCGGGTGACCGCCCCGCCCTCCTCGTCCACCGCGATCACCACGGCGGGGTTCTCCGCGCGCAGCGTGGCGACGAGCTCGGCCGCCCGCGCCGGGCCGGTGAGGTTGCGGGCGAACAGCACGGTCCCGCCGAGCCCCTCGGCGAGCGCCCGGCGCAGCCAGTCGGGGGGCGCGGTGCCGTCGAAGCCCGGCTGGAGGACGGTCATGGCCAGCCGGGCCAGGTCGGGGCTGCGGTGGGGCATTCGGTCACCTTCTCGCTCGCTGGGGACGTCTCACGGCAGGTTACACATCGAGGACATTTTTCTTCATCATCATTGCCTCGAAAGTAGCTTTCTGCCATCCTCGCGGTCGAGACCCCGTGACCGGCCTCGTCTCTCCTCCCGACGGCGCCCGGCCCGCGCCCTCCCACCGCGACGGCCGGAGGCTGAACCACCCCCTTGGAGCCCGCATGACCTCACCCAGCCGGCGCACCGTCCTGCGCGGCCTCGCCCTCGCCGCGGCGGCCACCGCCGGGCCGCTGTCCGCCTCCTCCGCCGCGTCCGCGTCCACCCCCGCCGGAGCCCCCGCCATCCGCTCCGCGGCCCCGTCCGGAGACGCGCCGCTCCGCCAGATGCGCGGCATGTGGATCGCCTCGGTCGTCAACATCAACTGGCCCTCGAAGACCGGGCTCACCGCAGACCAGCAGAAGGCGGAGTACCTCGCCTGGCTGGATCTCGCGGTCGCCCGCAAGCTGAACTCGGTGTTCGTGCAGGTGCGGCCCACCGCCGACGCCTTCTGGCCCTCCCCGTACGAGCCGTGGTCGCAGTACCTGACCGGCGTCCAGGGCCGGGACCCCGGCTACGACCCGCTGGCCTTCCTCGTGGCGGAGACGCACCGGCGGGGTCTGGCCTTCCACGCGTGGTTCAACCCCTACCGCGTGTCCATGCAGGCCGACCCGGCCGGGCTCCACCCCGACCACCCGGCCCGCAGGCACCCCGACTGGATCGTCTCCTACGGCGGCAAGCTCTACTACAACCCGGGCATGCCCGAGGTCCGCGCGTTCGTGCAGGACGCCATGATGGACGCGGTCACCCGGTACGACATCGACGGCCTGCACTTCGACGACTACTTCTACCCGGTCAACACCACCGCCTTCGACGACAGCGCGGCCTACGCCGCGTACGGCGCCGGCTTCCCCGACCTCGCCGCCTGGCGGCGCAACAACGTCGACCTGCTCGTGCGGGAGATGCAGGAGCGGGTGCGCCGGGCCAAGCCGGAGATCGCGTGGGGCATCAGCCCCTCCGGCATCTGGCGCAACAAGGCCACCGACCCCCTGGGCTCGGAGACGAGCGGCAGCCAGTCGTACGACAACCTGCACGCCGACACCCGCGGCTGGGTCAGGAAGGGCTGGCTCGACTACATCGCGCCGCAGCTCTACTGGTACATCGGCCAGTCCAACGCCGACTACGCCAAGCTGGTCCCCTGGTGGTCCGACGTGGCGGCGGGCACCGGCACGCAGCTGTGGATCGGCCAGGCGGCCTACAAGGCCGGCGCGTCCGGGCAGCCCGCCCAGTGGTTCCAGCCGGACGAGCTCACCCGGCACCTGACCCTCAACCGGGACCACCCGGAGGTCGGCGGTGACATCTGGTACAACGCCGGCGATGTCCGCGACGACCGGATCGGCTCGATCAGCGCCGTCGTGGCCGGCCACTACACCCGTCCCGCGCTGCCCCCGCTGCTGCCCAGGCTCGCGGCGGGCCGGGCCCCGCGCCGCCCGGTGATCCCGTCGGCGCGCAGGGTGGACGGCGGCGTCGAGCTGCGCGTGCTCGCCACGGGCGAGGACGTCCCGTTCCAGTACGCGATCTTCCGGCTCGACCGCGGAGCCCGGGCCGAGGACCTCGCCGACGCCCGCAACCTGGTCGCCGTCGTGCCGGCCCGACGCCACCTGCGCTGGGTGGATCCGGCGGGCACCCGGGGTGCCCGCTACTACGTGATGGCCGTCGACCGGGCCGCCCGGCTGAGCCCGCCCAGCGCCGGCCGCCGCGTGCGGTGACGACCGCCGGGGCACGGCGCGAGAACCGTTCCCGCGCCACGCCATAGCGCGGAAACGGTTCCCGTTCCCCGGGCACTCGCCGCGCTTGGCGGAGAATTCACCGGCTCTTGGAAAAACGCTCTCCGAGATCACGTTCGTTCTTCCTTTCCGAGGGCACGTCCGGGATGTGATGGAGCGTGAGGCCTGGCGGCGCCACCGCAGCCGTGTTGACCTGCGAGGACGTGGACACCGTCGTAGATCTCGGAGCCGGGGCGGCAGGAGCGGTTCCGGCGGAGGGCCTCCCGCGATGGACCACGGCAGCGCCGTGTAGCGGTTTTTCGGTGAATCGGAGGGGCTTTCGCGCTGCCGGCCGCGGTTGCGGGACCGAAGCGGCGAGGCCTCCTATGTTCGACGTCGCGACCTCGCGACAGGGATGGGGCCGGGAATGAAGATCGTTGGAATCGCGGGCAGCCTTCGTCAGGGTGCTTACGTTCGCAGGCTGCTGGAGGCGATGTCGCGGGAGCTGCCCGCGACGGCGGAGCTCGTGATCTGGGAGGGCCTGGACCAGGTGCCGCCCCTGACGGACGGTGCGCTCCCGCGTCCGGTGGACGAGCTGTACCACACCCTCGCCGCGGCGGACGGCATGCTGGTCACGGCGCCGGGGCACAGCTCACTGCCGGCCCAGCTGGGCCACGCCCTCGACTGGGTGGCCTCCCGCCGCGCCGGCGCGGTCCTCGTGGGCAAGCCCGTGGGCCTGGTCACCGCCTGCTCGCGCGCTCACGAGGCGACGTGGACCCAGATCCAGCTGGGCCGCGCGCTCGGCGCGACGGGCGCCGTCGTGTACGGCGCGGAGATCGTGGTCACCCCTGCCCCGAGCCACTTCGACGCCGACGGCAGGCTCACCGACCCGGTCTGCCGCGCCAAGATCCGTCACGTGCTGGAGGAGGTGTCCTCGCGCTCCATGGCCAGGTCTCGTGTGAACTCCGCCCTGTCCCACACGTGAGAGCCGCCCCGCGTGCCCGGTACCCGGGTACCGGGCCCGCGGGGTTCCGGGCGCGACCGGCACCGCGCACCGGGACGGCACAGGCCGGCGCCACCAAGGCGCCGGCCTTTTCCGTGCGCGGCGCCCGCGGATTCACCCGCCCCCGCGCGGGCGGGCAGAGGTCGGCCGGGGCCGCGAGCGCGGCTACGCCTACTCCCGCCCCCGCGCTCCGGTGGGCGGAGGTCGGCCCCGCCGCAGGCAACCGCGGTGCCGTGCGGTACGAAGACAGGGAGAGAGGGAGGCCGCCATGGGGAACACGAACCAGGAGTCGGCGCTTCGTGCCCTCGGCGCCGCGCTCGACCTGCACGCCCCGATGGTCCGCCACAGCCTCAAGGCGTTCCCCGAAGGGGAGCCGTTCCTGCGGCTGCGCGTCCCCGGCGCGGGCGGCGCGACCGTCTTCGTCCACGCGCGCCAGTGGATCTGCCTCAGTGAGCCGGAACCCGGCGGGGTGGCCGGCCAGCTGACGGCCGGGCAGGTCGACGACGACCCCGCCCTGGTCGTGGGCCGGCTGATGTCCGTCATGGCGCCGGTCCGCGGGCGCCGCGGCGTCCTGCCGCGCGTGCTGAAGGCCGCCGCGGTCGGCGGCCTCGCGGCCGCGGGCGTGGGCCTGCTGTGCGCGGTGATCATGGCGGTCCTCGTCGTCGGCAACGGCCACCTCGACGACACGACGACCGCGGTCGTGTACACCCTGGCCGTGCTGCTGGGCCTCGGCTCCGGTCTCTGGGTGGCCCTGCGCGTGTGGCGGCTGGGCTGAGGCCCGCGTGATCGCGGTCCCCGTGGGCAGGGACCGTACAGGCGATCACGTGGAGGAGCGACATGGCCGAGCTGCTGGCGATCTGCAACGAGGGCGCGGGAGGCGCCGGCGACCGGGCCAGGGCCGCGGCCGTCGACACGCTCCGCGCCGGTGGCGCCGACGTGGTCGAGGCGCCCGTCGGTGAGAAGGACCTCGGCGAGATGCTCGACGCCCACCGCGACCATGACGTGGTGGTGCTGGGCGGCGACGGAACCCTGCACGTGGTGGTCACCGCCCTGCACCGCCGCGGCGAGCTGGCCGCCCGCACGGTGGGGCTCGTCCCGCTGGGCACCGGCAATGACTTCGCCCGGGGGCTGGGTCTCCCGCTCGACCCCGAGGTGGCCGCTCGCGTCGTGCTCGCCGGGCGGTCCACACCGCTCGACCTCCTGGTGGACGACGAGGGCGGGGTCGTCGTCAACGCGGTCCACCTCGGGGTGGGGGCCGAGGCGTCCGAGCAGGCCGCGCCCCTCAAGCCGAGGCTCGGCCGGCTCGCCTACCCGGCCGGCGCGCTGCTCGCCGGCGTGCGGAGCCCCGGGTGGCGGTTGCGCGTCACGGTGGACAGCCGGGCGCACGCCGACGGGCGGCCGGTGCTCATGGCCGGCGTCGGCAACGGCGTCACCATCGGCGGCGGTACCCCGCTGACCCCCCGGGCCAGGCCCGACGACGGCATGGTCGACGTCGTCGTCGCGCTGACCACCGGCCCGCTGGAGCGGCTGGCCTACGCCCTGCGCCTGCGCCGGGGCACCCACCCCGGCCTGCGCGACGTGGTCACCGCGCGCGGCCGCGAGGTGGCCGTGGCGGGCGAGCCCGTCCCGGTGAACGCCGACGGCGAGCTGACCGGCCGCACGGCCCGCCGCCGCTGGACGGTCATGCCCGCCGCCTGGCGCATGTTCACCTGATCACCCGCAAGCCCCCGCCCGCGCCGCCGCTGTCAGTAGCCGACCCATCCGAACGCGATGGGGCGGTCGGCCACCGGGTGGTAACCGGTCGTCACGTTCTCGTTCGCGCCCCACCAGTGGCCCTGCGGCCGGTTCGCCGCGTCGGTGCGGATGAAGATCCAGCCGCGCCCCAGGCCGGGATACTCGGTGGCGCCGACGGCGCGGGTGTCGCGGAAGTTCTGGTACGGCGACGACGGCGAGGTGGACGCCACCCCGTGGGGGTTGCTGGTGACGTCGATGACGGGGACCGCCCACTCGACGGTGGAGGCGTCGCCGTCCCGGTTGTACGGCACCGGGTCGTCGGCCATGATCATGACGTGACCGGTGGGGTCGCCGGTGCCGGGCGACGAGCCGTTGTACTTGATCGCGATGATGACGCCGGCCCCGAGCTCGTTCATCTGGTCGAGGCTGCTGTTGGCACTGGTGGTGAAGTACTCGGCGCCGTTGACGAAGGTGTCGTGGTACTGGGCGGCGGTCGGGCTGACCGACCCGAAGGCGTCCGCCAGGTACTGGTCGGTGGCGAACGGCCACGCCTGCTTGAGCACCTTGGTGACGAAGCTGGCGCACTTGCTGCGGTTGAAATAGGTGGTGGGGGAGCCGGGGGTGCCCCAGACCACGGACGTCGTCTGGCTGCCGGTGGCGTAGGTGTTGTAGGTACTCTGGCCCGGCCAGCTCAGGCTGTTGAGGTTGTCGGCGATCTCGGCCGCCGTCCGGTGGGTGTCGCCGAGCACGGCCTGCGCCGGGGGCGCGGTGGCGAGCACTCCCGTCAGGGCCAGGGCCGCGGCCCCCGCCGCGGTGGCCGCGCGCGGCCACCGGCGCGGGTGGCGCCGGGCGCTGTTCCGTGCCGTCGTGTCCTGCCGGCCGCCCCGCGCGGCCGGCAGGGATCTCGCACGTGTCATGGCTTCCCTCCTCGGTCTCCCGGTCACGGGGCCTCACCCCGCGCCGCCCGTGCCGCGCCCGGACCCGCCCCTGTGCGTGGTCCGGTGACGCGCACGCTGCCGACCGTAGGCGGGGAAGGCGCGCGACTCCATGGGGTACGCCGCGGAGCGGGTGTGCCGTTCTCCCTTGACGGCCCCCGCCGGCCGTCCGGCCCCGGCGGCGCCTCAGCCGAGGGTGGCCGAGACCAGGTCCCTGGCCTCCTGCTGGACCTGCGCCAGGTGCGCGGGCCCTCGGAAGGACTCGGCGTAGATCTTGTACACGTCCTCGGTGCCGGAGGGCCGGGCGGCGAACCAGGCGTTCTCCGTGGCGACCTTCAGCCCGCCGATCGGGGCGCCGTTGCCGGGCGCGGAGGTGAGCACCTGAGTGATCGGCTCGCCGGCGAGGGTGTCGGCGGTGACCTGCTCGGCCGAGAGCCTGGCGAGCACCGCCTTCTCCTCCCGGGTCGCCGGGGCGTCGACTCGGGCGTAGGCCGGGTCGCCGAAACGGGACACGAGGTCGGCGTAGTGCTCGCTCGGCGAGCGGCCCGTGATCGCGATGATCTCCGAGGCGAGGAGCGCCAGGATGATGCCGTCCTTGTCGGTGGTCCACACCGAGCCGTCGCGGCGCAGGAACGACGCCCCGGCGCTCTCCTCCCCGCCGAAGCCCAGCGAGCCGTCCAGCAGTCCCGGCACGAACCACTTGAACCCCACCGGGACCTCCACCAGCCGCCTGCCCAGGTCGGCGGCCACCCGGTCGATCATGCCGCTGCTGACGAGCGTTTTGCCGACCCCGGCGTCCACGGGCCAGCCGGGCCGGTGGGAGTACAGGTAGGAGATCGCCACGGCGAGGTAGTGGTTGGGGTTCATCAGCCCCCCGTCGGGGGTGACGATGCCGTGCCGGTCGGCGTCGGCGTCGTTGCCGGTGGAGACGTCGAAGGCGTCGCGGTTGGCGATGAGCGAGGCCATCGCGTACGGCGACGAGCAGTCCATCCGGATCTTGCCGTCCCAGTCCAGTGTCATGAACCGCCACGTCGGGTCGGTCAGCGGGTTGATCACCGTCAGGTCCAGCCGGTGCCGCTCGGCGATCTCCCCCCAGTAGGCGACGCTCGCCCCGCCCAGCGGGTCGGCGCCGATGCGCACCCCCGCCGCGCGGACGGCGTCGAGGTTCAGCACCGACGGCAGGTCGTCCACGTAGTGCCCGACGAAGTCGTAGCGGCCGGTGGTGTCGGCGGCCAGCGCCCTGGTGTACGGGATCCGCCGGACCTCCTTGAGGCCGTCGGCGATCAGCGCGTTGGCCCGGTCCTGGATCCAGGAGGTCGCGTCGGTGTCGGCCGGGCCACCGTTGGGCGGGTTGTACTTGAAACCGCCGTCGGAGGGCGGGTTGTGCGAGGGGGTCACCACCACGCCGTCGGCCCGCCCCGCCGACCGCCCCCGGTTGTGGGTGAGGATCGCATGGGAGACCGCCGGCGTCGGGGTGTAGCCGCCCCGCTCGTCGATCAGCACCCGTACCCCGTTGGCCGCGAAGACCTCCAGCGCCGACACCAGGGCCGGCTCGGACAGCGCGTGGCTGTCGCCGCCGAGGAACAACGGGCCGTCGACGCCCTGGGCCGCGCGGTACTCCACGATGGCCTGGCTGGTGGCAAGGATGTGGTCCTCGTTGAACGCCGCCTTCAGTGAGGAGCCCCGGTGTCCCGACGTCCCGAACGCCACCCGCTGCCCGGCCTCACCGGGATCGGGGTGCAGCGTGTAGTAGGAGGTCACCAGGCGGGCCACGTCGACCAGATCGGACGGTTGCGCGGGCTGCCCCGCACGCTCATGGGTCATCGCAATCTCCTCACATCACTCCTGGCTAACCGTATCTACCCGTAAAACAGGTAAGCCCGCACAGTACGCCCGGGACGCCCGCCGGTCCGGGGCCGGCAGGCCGTTGACAACGTTGTCAACGACGTCGTACCTTCAGCCTGTTTGCCCGGTCTCCGGGCCGATGACCGTCTTGCTTTCCCCGCACCGGAGGACCCCTTGCACAGCCGCGCGGCGGCAGCCTGCCGCCCTCCCGCGTCCCCGCCCGCCCGCGAGGCCGGCTCGTGACCGCCCTCGCGATCGACATCGGCGGCACCAAGTTCGCCGCCGCCGTCGTCCGGCCGGACGGGAGCATGGAGCGCCGGACGGAAGTCCCGGTCGGGTCCGATCCCACGGCCACGCTCGCCTCGCTGGTCCGCGAGGTCGGCGCCGCGGGAGCGGCCGGGGTCGGCATCGGCTCCGCAGGCCCCCTCGACGTCGTGGCCGGCACGGTCAGCCCGGTCAACATCCCGGCCTGGCGCGACTTCCCGCTGGCCGACGCCGTCAGGGAACTCGTCCCCGGCGTCCCCGTCGCGCTCGCGGGAGACGCCCAGTGCATGGCGCTGGGCGAGTGGTGGCGGGGCGGGCACGCGGCCTCCCGAGCCCTGCTGGGCATCGTGGTCTCCACCGGCGTGGGCGGCGGCCTCGTTCTGGACGGCGTGCCCTACCTGGGCCCGACCGGGAACGCCGGTCACATCGGCCACATCACCGTCGACCGCAACGGCGGGCTGTGCCCCTGCGGGGCGATCGGCTGCCTGGAGACGATCGCCAGCGGCCCGAGCATGGTCCGCTGGGCGCTGGCGAACGGCTGGAGCGCCCCGGGCGGGCAGCCGGACGCCAGGGCGCTGGCCGCCGACGCCGCGCGCGGGGTCCCCGTCGCCCGGCTCGCCTTCCAGCGGACCGCCGACGCCCTGGCCACGGCGATCCTCACCACGGCGGCCCTGTTCGACATCGACGACGTCGTCATCGGCGGCGGCGTCTCCGGGGCCGGAGACACGCTGCTCGCCCCGCTCCGGCAGGCGGTCGCCAAGCAGGCCGGGCTCGGCTTCCTGCACCGCCTGACCGTCACCCGCACCGCCCTGGAGCGCGACGCCGGCCTGTACGGCGCCGCCGCGCTCGTCCTCCCCGGGGAGACGAGGAGCCCGAACCGGGGGTCCTGAACGCCGCCCACGCAGAACGACACGAAGGGATCGGGGATGCCCCCACTCGCCGTCCAGTTGTACTCCGTGCGCGAGCAGGCGGCCGCCGACCGCCGCGCCGTGCTCCGCCGCATCGCCGAGATCGGGTACGGCGCCGTCGAACCGTACGACGCGCACCTCGACCCCGGCGGCCTCGCCGACGACCTCCGGGAGGCCGGGCTCACCGTGTGCAGTGTGCACGCCCCGCTGCTCGACGAGCGCCGCCCGGCCGCGCTCGCCGCCGCGGCCGCCGTCGGCGCGGAGACCGTCATCGTGCCGGCCGCGCCCGCCGGGTGGTTCGCCGACCGGGAGGGCCTGGAGTCGGCCGCGCGGGTCATCGGGGAGGCCGCCCGCGAGGCCGCCGACCACGGCCTGCGGCTCGGCTACCACAACCACTGGTGGGAACTGGAGCAGCGGGTGGACGGCCGCCCCGCGCTGGAGGTGCTGGCCGACCTGCTCGACCCGGAGGTGCTGCTGGAGGTCGACCTCTACTGGGCCGCGACCGGCGGAGTCGACCCGGCGGAGCTGCTCGCCAGGCTGGGCGGACGGGTGCGGCACCTGCACGTCAAGGACGGCCCGGCCACCAAGGAGGGCCCGATGACCGCGGTCGGCGCGGGCGAGGTGCCGATCGTGGACGCGCTGGCCGCCGCGCCGGACGCGGTGCGGATCGTCGAACTGGACCACTGCGCCACCGACGTGGTCCAGGCGCTGGCCGACAGCCACGCGTACCTGACCGGTCTGGTCGCCGCCGGGCGGGTGAGCCCGTGACCGGCCCGCTCGGTGTCGCGATCGTCGGCTGCGGGACCATCAGCCACCAGTACCTGGCCAACCTGACCGCCTTCCCCGGGGTGCGCGTGGTCGCGTGCGCCGACATCGACCCGGAGCGCGCCCGTGAGGTCGCGGCCCGGTACGGCGTGCCGGTGGCGGTCGCCCCCGAGGAGGCGATCTCCCACCCGGACGTGGAACTGGTCGTCAACCTCACGATCCCGGCCGCCCACGCCTCGGTCGCGCTCGCCGCGGTCCGGGCCGGGCGGCACGTCTACAACGAGAAGCCCTTCACCGTCGACCGGGAGTCCGGCGCGGAGCTGGTCGAGGCCGCGGCGGCGGCCGGGGTGCTGCTGGGCAGCGCTCCCGACACCTTCCTCGGCGCCGGCCTGCAGACCGCGGCCCGCCTCGTCGCCGAGGGGTCCATCGGCACCCCGCTCACCGCCCTGACGCTGCTGCAGACCCCCGGCCCCGAGTCGTGGCACCCCAGCCCGGAGTTCCTGTTCCAGCGGGGCGCCGGGCCGCTGTTCGACATGGGCCCCTACTATCTGACCGCCCTGGTCACCCTGTTCGGCCCGGCCCGCCGGGTGGCCGCGGTCGGCCGCCGGGCCAGGCGGGAGCGGGTCATCGGCTCGGGCCCCAGGGCCGGGACGCGCTTCGCCGTGGAGGTCCCCACCCACACGGCCGCGCTCCTGGAGTTCGCCGCGGGCCAGGCCGCCACCATGGTCTTCAGCTTCGACTCCCCGCTCTGCCGCGCCGGGTTCATCGAGATCACCGGCACCGAGGCGACCATGGAGGTGCCCGACCCCAACGCCTTCGGCGGCGAGGTGCGGCTGCGCCGGGCCGGCGACGACGAGTGGGTGCCGGTCCCCACGACGGGCAGCACGGCCGGCCGCGGCCTGGGCGTGCTCGACATGGCCCAGGCCGTCCGCGAGGGCCGGCCGCACCGCGCCACCGGCGAGCTGGGCCTGCACGTCCTCGACACGATGCTCGCCGTCGCCGAGTCCGCCGAGCGGGCGGAGTTCCTCCCGATCGGCAGCACCTGCCCGGTCCCGGCTCCTCTTCCGGAAGACTGGGACCCGCACGCCGTCCGCTTCGGCTGACGCGGTGCGGGGCCCGCCTCGGGGCGGAGGCGGGGAGACGGAGGACGCGCGGGGCCTTCGCGGTGCGGGGTCAGGGCGCCTGGCCGGGGGCCTCGCCGCCGGGCGCCGCGCTCCCGGCGGCGCCACCCCCGGGAAGCGCGCCCCCCGCCGCCGCGACCCCGGACGCCTCGCGCGCCGAGGCCTCCTCCAGCCGGGCGCGCAGCCGGGTGCGGATCTCGTCCGGGGTGTAGGCCTGCCGTCGCCGCTCGGCGCGGGCGATCACCACTCCGGTGGCCGCGACACCGGCGACGCCCGCCAGACCGAGTATCTTCCACCAACGCATGTGCCTACGCTATCGGAATGCCTGGCAAGAGCATCAGCCTCGACGAGGCCGTCAACCTGACCCGTACCGGTGACGTGTGGCTGTTCCGCGGCCGGACGGTGCCCGACCGAGCCATCCAGACCGTGACGAACAGTCCCGTCAACCACGTGGGCATGTCCGTCGTCGTCGACGACATGCCTCCCCTGATGTGGCACGCCGAGCTCGGCCGGTCCCTGCCCGACCTGTGGGCGGGGACGCACCAGCGCGGCGTCCAGTTGCACGACCTGCGCGACGCGGTCACCGTCTGGGCCACCAGGTACGGCCAGCGCGCCTGGCTCAGGCAGCTGGAACCGGAGATCCCCAGGGAGATGGAGGACGCCGTCCTGCGCACCGTCGCCCGGCTCGACGGCACTCCCTTCCCGTCCACGGCCAGGCTCGCCGGACGCTGGCTGAAGGGACGGGTGCCCAGGATCCTCAGACGGGGCGCCGAGGAGAGCGCGCTGGAGAGCGCCTACTGCGCCGAGGTTGTCGCCGTCACCTACGAGGCCATGGGGCTGCTCCCCGGCGGCCGGCGGCCCAACTGGTACGACCCGGGCCGGTTCTGGAGCGGTGACGACCTCGAACTGGACGGGGGCTTCCAACTGGGGGGAGAGATCACCGTGAAGCTGGGGTAGGCCCTAGGCGGGCGGTGCGGCGGGCGCAACCCCCGGCGGCCGCCGCCCGAAGTCACAGGTGGCGGATCTTGTCGTTCCGCCGCCGTCGAGCCAGGGGGTTGCGTCATGTCGGACACGGTGGTCGTCGTCGGTGCGGGTCTCGCTGGCCTCGCGTGCGCCGTCCGGCTGCACTCCGCGGGGATGCCCGTCCGCGTCGTCGAGGCGTCCGACGAGGTGGGCGGCCGGGTGCGCACCGACCTCGTGAACGGGTTCCGGCTCGACCGGGGGTTCCAGGTGTTCAACACCGCCTACCCGGAGGCGGGCCGGGTGCTCGACATCGGCGCGCTGAACCTGCGCGCGATCCCCTCGGGCGTGATCGCCTTCGAGCGGGGGCGCCGGGAGCGTTTCATGGTGCCCTGGCGCCATCCCGGCCAGGCGCTCAGCGGGCTGCTGGCCGACGTGGGATCCCCCCTGGACAAGGCCGCCCTGGCCGCGCTCACCGCGCGCGATGTCGCCCTGCCCGCCGACTGGCTGCGCGACGGCCGGGAGCGCACCACACAGGAGGAGCTGCGGCACTGGGGCATCTCGTCGAGGATGATCGAGAAGTTGTTCCGTCCCTTCCTCGCGGGCGTCGTGCTCGAGCGCGAGCTGGAGACCTCCAGCCGTTTCTTCCACCTGATCTGGCGTGCCTTCGCCCGGGGCACGGTCGGGGTGCCCGCGCTGGGCATGGGCGAGATCGCCCGCAGGCTCGCCGCCCGCGTCCCGGCGGGCGCGCTCTCCCTCGGCACCCCGGTGATCGCGGTGAGCGGGGACGGCGTGGAGACGGTGGGGGGCGGGACGATCCCGGCGCGCGCGGTGGTCGTGGCGACCGACCCGGCCATGGCCGCGGCGCTCTACCCGGGGCTGGAGGTTCCCGAGATGCGGTCGGTGACGACCTTCTACCACGCGGCCTCGCGCTCGCCCATGGAGGATCCCACGCAGATCGTCGACGTGGAGGGCCACATCACCGACACGCTGGTCATCAGCGACGCCGCACCGGAGTACGCCCCGCCGGGCCGCGCGCTGATCTCGACCTCGGTCCTGGGGGTCCTGTCCGATGCGGACGAGCCCCGTGTCCGGGCGAGGCTCTCGCAGATCTACGGCACCGACACCTCCGGCTGGGAGCATCTGGCGACCTACGCGATAGAGAGCGCGCTGCCCGCGATGCCGCCGCCGTTGCGGATGCGCCGGTCGGTCCGCTTCGCGGACGGCCGCTACGTGTGCGGCGACCACCGTGACACCGGCTCCCATCAGGGCGCCCTGGTCTCCGGCCGCCGCGCCGCCGACGCCGTCCTGGCGGATCTGGGCTGACGGTCAGGCGAGGCGGGCGGGGAAGCCGCCGGTCGCGACGGGGCCCCAGCGCTCCGGGGTGACGCGCAGCAGCACCTTGCCCTGGCGGACCATGGCCGCGCGGTACTCGTCCCAGTCGGAATGCTCGCCGGCGATCACCCGGTAGTACTCGACCAGCGGTTCGAGGGCCTCGGGAAGGTCGAGGACCTCGGCCGTGCCGTCCACCTGCACCCAGGGGCCGTCGAAGTCGTCCGACAGGACCACGACGCTCACCCGGGGGTCGCGCCGGGCGTTGGCGACCTTCGCGCGCTCGGGGTAGGTGGACACCACGATGCGGCCTTCGGCGTCGACGCCGCAGGTCACCGGAGACGCCTGCGGCCCGCCGTCGCGCCGCGCGGTGATGAGCAGCGCGCGGTGGCGATCACGGAGGAAGTCCAGCAGGCGGTCACGTGAGACGACCTCGTTGGTCGCGATCTTCGGGCTCATGCCCCCACTGTACGGGCACGGTACGGGAATCCGGACGTCCGGATCGGACGGCCGGATCCGGACGGCCCGACGGAATGGAACATTAATTCTTCCAACCCCTTATAGGGCTTTCTAGGGAGATAAGTGGTCAAGAGTCCATTAATCGGGCATTTGTCACCAAATCGCCGGGAATTGATCTCCGGAAACAGCATGTGAGCACCTCGGGGGCCGCCAGGCGGACCCGAACGTCTCATACGCCGAAATGAAGGAGATGAACGTGGAGAAAAAGGCTCTTCTCGCCTCAGCTCTGACCGTGCTCACCCTGACCGCCCTCCCCGTCGCCGCCCGGGCGGGTGCCGTGAACCCCGCCGTTTCCCCCACGCCGGTGCCCACGGACATGGCCTCGCCTTCCCCCACGGACATGACCTCGCCCACGGGCACCATGTCGCCTTCACCCACGGGCACCATGTCGCCCTCGCCCACGGGCACCGGCGCGATGGCCGAGCCCTTCGGCCCCGCCTGCGCCACCCTGCCCACCTCGGGCGAGGGGAGCCTGGAGGACATGGCGGGCAAGCCGGTCGCGCAGGCGGCCGCCTCCAACCCCGAGCTCTCCACGCTGAGCGACGCGATCAGGCAGGCCGGGCTGGAGGAAACGCTCGACTCCGCCCAGGAGGTCACGGTGTTCGCCCCCACGAACGACGCCTTCGACAAGGTCCCGAAGGACACGCTCGACAAGCTCCTGGCCGACAAGGAGGAGCTGACCAAGGTCCTGACCTACCACGTCGTCGAGGGCAAGAAGACGCCCGAGGACCTGACGGAGGGGACGCTGACCACGCTCCAGGGCGGCACGCTGACCGCCAAGGGCTCCGGTGAGGAGTTCACCGTCGAGGACGCCAAGGTGGTCTGCGGCAACATCCAGACCGCCAACGGCACCATCTACCTCATCGACAGCGTGCTCATGCCGAAGTGACCGCGGGGAGCGCGGCCGGACCGGACCGAGGGGCGCCCGCGCGGCGCCCCTCACCCGTGCGCGGCCGGCCCGCGGCCGCCGCGCGACTACGCCGCCGCTCCCCGGGTACCTGGGCCTGGTGACGAGCGGGGGAGGCGGACGGCATGGACGTCGGGGACGGGTCCGGGGCGCGGGCACGGCGGCTGCGGGCGGTGGCCCGCGAGGTCTTCGGATGGCGGGAGCTGTGGCCGGGACAACTGGAGGCCATGCGCCACCTGCTGGCCGGGGGCGACGCGCTCGTGGTCATGCCCACCGGCGGCGGCAAGTCGGCCGTCTACCAGGTGCCCGCCCTGCTGCTCGACGGACCCACCGTGGTGGTCTCACCGCTGATCGCCCTCCAGCGCGACCAGGTCGCCGCGCTGATGAGCGCCGACGCCGGAGGGGCGGTCGCGGTCAACTCGGCCCAGTCCGGCGGCGACGACTCCCTCGACGCGGTCCGCGCGGGCACGGCCGAGTTCGTGTTCCTCTCTCCCGAGCAGCTGGCCAAGCCCGGGACGGTCGAGCGGCTGCGCGCCGCGCGCCCCTCGCTGATCGCCGTCGACGAGGCGCACTGCGTCGCGGCCTGGGGCCACGACTTCCGCCCCGACTACCTGCGGCTGGCGCACGTGATCGAGCGGCTCGGCCACCCGCCGGTCGCCGCGCTGACCGCCACGGCCACCCCGTCGGTGCGCGAGGAGATCGTCTCGGCCCTCGGCCTGTCGGACGTCCGCCAGGTCGTGCGGGGGTTCGACCGGCCCAACCTCGATCTGGAGGTGCGCCGCTTCGTCACCCCGGAGGACCTGCGCCGGGCGCTGATCGAGGACGCCGCCTCCCGTACCGGCCTCGGTCTCGTCTACGTCGCCACCCGCCGGGCCGCGGAGGAGTACGCCGACGCGCTGCGCGAGGCGGGCCGGCGGGCCGAGCCGTACCACGCGGGGATGAAGGCGGCCGAGCGTCACCGGATCCACGAGACGTTCCGCGACGACGGGCTGGACGTCGTCGTGGCGACCTCCGCGTTCGGCATGGGCATCGACAAGCCGGACGTCCGCTACGTGCTGCACGCCGCGCCCCCGGAGTCACCGGACTCCTACTACCAGGAGATCGGCCGGGCGGGCCGGGACGGCGAGCCGTCCGCCGCGGTGCTCTTCTACCGGCCCGAGGACCTCGGGTTGCGCAGGTTCTTCGCCGGGGGACGGGCCGACGAGGAGATGCTGCTGCGGGTCGCCACGCTCGTGCACGAGCACGGCGGCACCGTCCCGGCCCGTGAGCTGCGGGCGGTGCTCGACATCGGCGCCACCCGCCTCACCCGGCTGGTGAACCTGCTGGAGAGGGCCGGCGCGGTGGGGACCACCGCGAGGGGCGGCCTGCGCCGCGTCCCGGGCGGGCCCGACCCGGAGCGGGCCGTCGCGCGGGCCGCCGACCTGGACGACACCCGCCGCCGCATCGACGAGTCACGGATCGACATGATGCGCGGGTACGCGGAGACCACGGGCTGCCGCCGCCGCTTCCTGCTGGAGTACTTCGGGGAACCGTACGAGCGCACCTGCGGGGCCTGCGACACCTGCCGGGCGGGCGTCTCCGCCGAGCCGGGGACGGACGGCCCGTACGCGATGCACGCCCGGGTGCGCCACAGCGTCTGGGGCACGGGGATGGTGATGAGCCGCGAGAGCGACCGGATCACCGTCCTGTTCGACGAGGTGGGCTACAAGACCCTCTCCCTGGAGGCCGTGGAGCGCGAGGACCTGCTGGCGACGGGGTAGACGGCCCGGACCGGGGACGGCGCGGCTTCCCGGGCCGCGCCCCACCGGGCGGCTCCCGGGCCGGGCGGGCGGTCGCGGGTCAGCCCTCGGCCTTCCGGGCGACCCCGCCCATGGACCACGTCTTCTCGCGGCCGTGCGTGGACAGCGGGTTGTCCGGGCGCCAGTGGCGGACGTAGACCAGACCCGGCTCGACCAGTTCCAGGCCGTCGAAGAAACGCAGCACCTCGGCGCTGGTGCGGGCGGCGTCCTCGGTGCGGCCGAGAACCCGGCGGTAGACGTCGACCAGCGGACCGGCCACCTCCGGGCGTATGTCGAAGACGACGTGGCCGATGACGAAGTAGCTCCCGGCCGCCACCGCGTCGCGCAGCACGGCCACGCTCTTGAAGGGGTCGTCCTCGTCGGGGATGAACTGCAGGGCGGACCGGATGACGACGGCCACCGGCCGGTCGAGGTCGATGAGCCGCCGCAGCTCGGGGTCGGCGAGCAGGTCGCGCGGGTTGAGGACGTGCCCCTCGACGACCGCGGTGCGGTCGTCGGTGGCCAGCAGGGCGCGGGCGTGGGAGAGCACGACCGGGTCGTCGGCGGCGTAGACCACGCGCGCCTCGGGCAGGAGCGACCGGGCCACCTGGTGGACGTTGTTCCGCGTCGGCAGGCCCGAGTCGAGGACCACGAACTGGGTGACGCCCTCCCCGACGAGGAAGCGCACCGCCCGGCCCATGAAGGCGTTGGCCTCCCTGGCCATGTCCCTGACCTCCGGGGCGATGGCGAGCACCTTCTCGGCCGCCTCGCGGTCGGCGGCGAAGTTGTCCTTGCCGCCGAGGAAGTAGTCGTTCATCCGGGCGACGTTGGGCACGCTCGTGTCGAAGTCCGACCGAGGCCGCCGGGCCGCGTCGCTCATGCGTCATCTCCTCTGTTGCCCGGGACACCGGAGAACGGCGGGCTCACGGACAGGCGTCAAGGCAAAGGTCAAGGATGAGAAACCCTGGTTTTTCGGGAGATTCTAGTCCTTGCGCCCGACTCCGCCGACGACCCACACCGCGTCGGGGCGGTGCGGCACCGCCCCCTCGGGCCGCCACTGCGGGATGTAGACCAGGCCCGGCTCGACCAGGTCCAGCCCGTCGAAGAACGGCTCCACCTCCGCCCCGGTCCGCAGGTTGGCGCGGCGCGGGCCGGTGATCGACCCCTGGTCCTGGTAGAGGGCGGCGAGCCGGGCCGTCTTCTCCGGGCACAGGTCGGAGACCGCGTGGGACAGGGCCAGGTAGCTGCCCGGCGCCATGGCCTTCTGCAGGCCGGAGGTGATCTGCAGGGCCTGCACGTCGTCGGTGAGATCGGTCAGGAAGGAGAAGAGCAGGATCGCCACCGGCTCGTTCAGGTCGATCGTCCCGGTGAGCCGGGGATGGGTGAGGATCCGCTCCGGGTCGCGGGCGTCGGCCTCGATGACGGTGGCCACGCGCTCGTCCTTCAGGAGCGCCTGGGCGTGCACGACGACCATCGGGTCGTTGTCGACGTAGACCACCCGCGCGTCCGGCGCGACGGTGTGGAGGATCTGGTGCACGCTGTCCTGGGTCGGCAGGCCGCAGCCGATGTCGACGAACTGGCGGATGCCGGCCTCGGCGAGGAAGCCGACCGCCCGGCGGAGGAACCTGCGTCCCTCCCTCGCCAGGACGGGGAGTTCGGGGGCGATCGAGAGCGCCGCCCGCGCGGCCTCGCGGTCGGCGGCGAAGTTGTCCTTGCCGCCGGCGAAGTAGTCGGCTATGCGGCCCGCATTCGGGATCGCGGGGTCGAACCTGAGGCGCTCGGGCCGCGGCGACGCCATGCCGTCCTCCGTCCAGCGGTGCGGGCTTCAGCGGACATTACCGGCCTTAACCCCACAGCATGCCGTATTTCCCGCAGGCCGGAGATCGCGTCCCCCGTACGGTGCCGCGGGGGTCAGCGGCAGGCCTCCAGGCGCCGGGCCACGGAGGGGAGGGCGAATACCGCCCAGACGGCCTTGCCGCGCGACTCCAGCGGGGCCCAGCCCCACATCTCGCTGATCCCCTCGACGACCTGCAGTCCCCGGCCGCTCTCCGCCTCGTAGTCCGGCTCGCGCAGGCGGGGAGCCTGCTCGCTGGGGTCGGTGACCGCGCACAGCATCGAGCGCTCGGTATGGCAGAGGATGATCCGGACGTCGGGGGAGGGGCGGGAGTGGAGGAGTCCCCGCGCGCCGTGCCGCACGGCGTTGGTGACCAGTTCGGAGACCACGACGCCGGTGTCGTCGATCAGGGGCTCCAGCTCCCAGGCCGTCAGCGTTCTGGCGGTGAACTCGCGGGCGGTCCGCGCCGGGCAGGGGCCGTGGCGCAGGCTCCGCGCGGCCATCTGCACCTGCTGCGCCTGGCCGGAGTGGCCTTCGCCGACGCCCCACGGGGGCAGGCCGCTCGGCGGGAGCAAGTGATCGAGCATCGACAACCACCGTTCCCACCCACCGATCTCCGCTCGGATGGGTGTGGCTTCATGTCTCTGGTGACCAGTCATCGGTGACCTTGGGGGGAAGGCGTCACGAACGCGTAACGGGGGCGATCCGTCTAGTCATCTTGCACGGCACGTTGTGCATAAGCAAGTACAGATGCACGTGCATCTGCACAAAAGGCTCTATGCTCGTCTCGTTGTTTCCCTGCCTAATCGGTGAGAGGCGAGGATGAACCAGCTGTACAACGGCATGTCGGCCGCTCTGCTGGAGGGCGTCGTGTGGCGTAAGAGCCATTTCAGCAATCCCAGCGGAAACTGCGTGGAGCTCGCCGAGCTGCCCGACGGCAGGGTTGCCGTGCGCAACTCCCGCGACCCCGAGGGGGTCGCCCTGATCTACACCCGGCCCGAGGTCGACGCGTTCGTCCAGGGGGTCAAGCGGGGGGACTTCGACGACCTGATCGGCTGAATCGCCGGGCGGCGATTGAAGAATAAAGTTCTATGTGGTGCGGAGAGTGTGAGCAGAGTACGGTGAAGGCTCGCGATTGCCACAATGAGTGGGCAAAGGCTCGCGTTCCGCGCCCGAAGGACTGTAGATGATCACACCTCACGCCGACGGTGAGCCGGTCAGCCTGAGCTCCATGGCAGCGCCGCGGGGCAGCTCCACCGTGCTGAGGATCGTGCTGGGCGCCCAGCTGCGCCGCCTGCGCGAGCAGCGCGACATCACCCTGGAGGAGGCGGGGCGCGCCATCCGCGCCTCGCACTCGAAGATCAGCCGGATGGAGCTCGGCCGGGTCAGCTTCCGGATCCGCGACGTGGCCGACCTGCTCACCCTGTACGGCGTGACCGGCGAGGACGACCGCAGCCCGCTCCTCTCCCTGGTCGAGAAGGCCAACCAGCCCGGGTGGTGGCACAACTACAACGACGTCCTGCCCGGCTGGTTCGAGACGTACGTGGGCCTGGAGGAGTCGGCCACCGGCATCCGCAACTACGAGGTCCAGTTCGTGCCGGGGCTGCTGCAGAGCGAGGGCTACGCCCGGGCCGTCGTCCGGCTCGGCTTCCCCAAGGCCGCGCCCGAGGAGATCGAGCGCCGGGTGCGGCTGCGCATGGCCCGCCAGAAGCTCCTGCGCCGGGCCGACCCGCCCCACCTGTGGGCGGTGCTCGACGAGGCCGTGCTGCGCCGCCCCCTCGGCGGCCCGGAGGTGATGCGCGGGCAGATCGACCACATCCTGGAGGCGCTCGAACTGCCCAACGTGACCGTGCAGATCGTGCCCTTCAGCGTCGGCGGCCACGCCGCGGCCGGCGGTCCCTTCAGCATCCTGCGCTTCTCCCAGCCCGACCTGCCCGACGTGGTCTACATGGAGCAGCTCACCAGCGCCGTCTACCTGGAGAAGCGCGACGAGGTCGACAGCTACCTGGAGGTCATGGAGCGCCTGTGCATCGAGGCCGAGCCGGCCACGCGCACGCGCGAGATCCTCGCCGGGATCCGCGAGGAGCTCGACAGGAGGCGGTGAGCGGGCCCGGCCGGTCACCGCCCGGCCGCGGCGGTCCCGGCAACCGTCCGGCCGGGGCCGTACGAAGATAGCCGAATGAGATGTCTCGTCACCGGCGCGACCGGATACATCGGAGGAAGGCTCGTCCCCGAGCTGCTCGCCGCGGGTCACCGGGTACGCTGCATGGCGCGCTCGGCGGGCCGTCTGCGCGACCAGCCCTGGGCCTCCCGGGTGGAGGTCGCCGAGGCCGACGCCACCGACCCGGAGCGGACGGGCATCGCCCTCGACGGCGTCGACGTGGCCTACTACCTCATCCACACGATGGGCGGCGGCCGCGACTTCGCCGCCGCCGACCGGGCCGCGGCCACCGCCTTCGCCGCGGCGGCCGAGCGCGCCGGCGTGCGCCGCATCGTCTACCTCGGCGGCCTCGCTTCCGACGAGGAGCTCTCGCCGCATATGCGCTCCCGGGCCGAGGTCGGGGAGATCTTCCTGCGCTCCGCCGTGCCCACCGTGGTGCTGCGGGCGTCGGTCATCATCGGGTCCGGCTCGGCCTCCTTCGAGATGCTGCGCTACCTCACCGAGCGGCTGCCGGTGATGACGACCCCGCGCTGGGTCGGTACCAGGACCCAGCCCATCGCGATCCGTGACGTCCTGCGCTACCTGGTGGCCTGGGCCGGCGTCGAGGAGGAGGTCGACCGCGCCTTCGACATCGGCGGCCCGGACGTGCTCACCTACGCCGACATGATGCGCGTCTACGCCGGCGTCGCCGGGCTGCCCCGCCGCCTGATCATCCCGGTGCCGCTGCTCAGCCCCGGCCTGTCGAGCCACTGGGTGGGCCTGGTCACCCCGGTCCCCGCGGCGCTGGCCCGGCCGCTGGTGGAGTCGCTGCGCAACGAGGCCGTCTGCCGTGAGCACGACATCGCCCGCCACGTCCCCGACCCGCCGGGCGGCCTGATCGGGTTCCGGCAGGCCGTCGAGCTCGCCCTGCGCCGGATCCGGGAGGCGGAGGTCCTCACCCGCTGGTCCTCGGCCTCCACCCCGGGTGCGCCGAGCGACCCGCTGCCCACCGACCCGGGGTGGGCGGGCGGCAGTCTCTACCGCGACGCGCGGGCCCGCCGGGTGGACGCCTCCCCGCAGGCCCTCTGGGCGGTCGTCGAGGCCATCGGCGGAGAGACGGGCTGGTACTCGCTGCCCGTCGCCTGGCGCCTGCGCGGCTTCCTCGACCGGCTGGTCGGCGGCGTGGGGCTGCGCCGGGGACGGCGCGACCCGCACCGGCTCCGGGTGGGCGACTCGCTTGACTTCTGGCGGGTCGAGGAGGTCGAGCCGGGGCGTCTGCTGCGGCTGCGCGCCGAGATGCGCCTGCCCGGTCTCGCCTGGCTGGAGCTGCGGGTGCTCCGGCACGAGGGCCGGACCGTCTACGGTCAGCGCGCGATCTTCCATCCCCGCGGCCTGGCCGGGCACCTGTACTGGTGGGCGGTCACCCCCTTCCACAGCCTGATCTTCGGCAGCATGCTGCGCAACGTCGCGGCCACCGCCGAGCGCGGCGGCGTGCCCGCTCTTCCCGGTGGCCCCCCGAGGGGCGCCTCCGCGCCGCCGTGGCGCGAGCCGGGGGACGGGGCTCCCACGGGCGGCGAGGGACCCGGGCGTCAGCAGGCGGCGGGGCCTTGACCGGCGGCGGGACCGCCGGTGGCCACGAGGGCGTCGACGACGTCCTCGTGGCTGAGGCCCTTGTGCGCGAAGCGCCCGGCCACGGCGAGCTCGGCCAGGCCGTGGGCGGTGGACAGCAGGGCCGTCGCCCCGGCCTTGGAGGCGGGCCCGCCGCAGGCCACCCCCATCCCGAGCGCGGTCATCACCTGGTCGATCGCCGCCTCCAGCTCCGGGTGGTCGCCCGCGGCGAACTCCGTGGCGAACACCAGGCGGTACTCCTCGGGGTGCGCCACGGCGTACTCGACATAGCTGAGGTAGAACGCCCGGAGCCGCCCCGGCCGGTCGTCCCGGGCGAGGACCGCCGCGGCGACGTGCGCGCTGAGGTCGGTGATGACGTGGACGGCGAGTGCCGCGAGCAGCGCGGTCTTGTCGGCGAAGTGCCGGTAGGGGGCCATGCGGGACAGGCCCGTCAGGTCGCCGACCGCGCGCAGCGTCACGGCGTCGAGGCCTTCTTCGCGCAGCAGCTTGAGCGCGCTCTCGACGAGCCGGGTCCGCGTGTCGTCCACCACGTCGTTCACTTTCTCACAGGGGTCGGTGTTGACAATGTCAGCATCCTACGCTGACACTGCCACCATGATGTTGACGATGTCAGCTGGAGAGCTATGAAGATCGTGGTGAACGGCGTCCCCACGGAGGTGGACGCCGGGCCGGACGACGCGGCCGTGGACGTCCTCCGCGAAGGGCTGGGTCTCACCGGGGCCAAGGCCGCCTGCCGTACCGGCGTCTGCGGCGCGTGCACCGTCCTCGTCGACGGCACCCCCCAGGCCGGCTGCCTGCTGCCCGCCGCGGCGGTGCGCGAGCGCGAGGTCACCACCGCCGAGGGCCTCGACCACCCCGTCCAGCGGGCGTTCGCCGTCCACGACGGCCTGCAGTGCGGTTACTGCACCCCGGGGTTCGTCGTCGAGGCCGCCGCCTTCGTCGACGCCTGGCGGGCCGAGCACGGCGACGTCGCCCCGCCCCGCGAGCGGATCGCCGCCGCCCTGGCCGGCCACCTGTGCCGGTGCGGGGCCTACCAGGGCATCTACGCGGCGGTCGCCGCCGCCTGCCGGGGCGAGCACGACGGGGACGCCGCGGTCCCCGCGCGGGTGGAGGCGATGGACAAGGTCACCGGCCGCGCCCGCTACACCACCGACGTGCGCCTGCCCGGGCAGCTGGAAGGTGTGATCATCCGCTCCACCGTGGCGCACGCCCGCGTCACCTCCGTGACGGGCGGCACCCGCCACGTGGTCGACCTGCTCCCACCCGACCGCACCGTCCGCTACGTCGGCCAGCCCGTCGCCGCCGTCGCCGCGCCCACCCGCCGTGAGGCGCTGGCCGCCGCCGGGACCGTGGAGATCGGCTACGACCCGCTCCCCGCCGCGCTCGACGACACGCCCGGCGCCCCGCCCGTCTACGACGCGGACTCGAGGAAACGCGCCCCCAGCTCCAGCGAGGGCCTCAACCTGCCCGGCGGCTGGGACGGCAACGTGCGCGGCCCGTTCACCCGGGCCGGCTGGCGCGGCCGGACCGCCGCCCGCCGGATCGAGGCCGCGCGCCGCGCCGCGGACCCCCGCCTGGTGACCGGGACGTTCACCACCGCCGTGCAGGTGCACACCCCGCTGGAACCGCACGCGTGCGTGGCCCATTGGGACGGCGGCGACCTCCACCTGCACCTGTCCACCCAGACAGTGGGCCTGGCCGCCGCGCAGGCCGCCGAACGGTGGAACCTGCCGCCCGAGCGGGTCCACGTCGTCGCCGACCACGTCGGCGGCGGTTTCGGCGCCAAGGCGGGCATCACGGTGGAGACGGTCGCGGCCGTCGAACTCGCGCGGGCCTGGGCCGCCCCGGTGCGCGTGGTGCTCAGCCGCGCCGAGGAGCTCACCGACGCCGGCAACCGGCCCGGCACCCGGACCACCCTCGAACTGCTCACCGACGACAAGGGAGACCTGGCCGCCCTGTCCGTGGACGTGCGCGGCCGCGGCGGGGTCTCCATCGGATCCGCCGTCGCGGTCTTCGCCCGCCTGATGTACGGCACGGCCCCCCGGCGCCTGCGCGACTACGACGTGGTCACCAACGAGCCGCCCGGCACGCCCTTCCGCGGGCCGGGTGCCCCGCCCCTGCTCTGGGCGCTGGAACAGGCCGTGGACGAGGCCGCCCACCGCCGCGGGGAGGACCCCGTCGCGCTGCGCCGCCGCTGGGACGGCAACCGCAAGCGTCACGCCCTCTACGACTGGGCCGCCGCCCTGCCCGTCTGGGCCGACCGGCCGCCGACCGGCTCGCAGTCGGGCCGCTTCCGCCGCGGCGTCGGCGTGGCCGCCGCCAACTGGGCCTACATGCTCGACCCCGCCACCGAGGTGGAGCTGGAGGTCGAGGACGGGGTGGTCGTGGCCCGTACCACGACCCAGGACATCGGGACCGGCATCCGCAGCGTCATCGCCGGCGTCCTGCGCGAGGAGCTGGATCTGCCCGCCGAGCGGATCCGGGTGGAGATCGGCAGGACGGGCGCCGTGTACGGCCCGCCCTCCATCGGCAGCCGCACCACGACCTCGGTGGCACCGGCCGTCCGCGACGCCGCGCGGCGGCTGCGGGAGCGGGGCCTGGCCGAGGGCGCCAGGGTGGTCGGCCGGCGCCACCGCGACCGGTACGGCTACGTCACCCCGTTCGCGATGTCCGGCATGGCGCTGGGCCGGGGCTTCAGCGGCGCCGTCCACGTCACCGAGGTCGAGGTCGACACCCGCCTGGGCGTCGTCAGGCCGCTGCGCGTGTGGGCCGGCATCGCGGTCGGCCACGTCTACGCCGAACGGCTGGCGCGCAGCCAGTGCGAGGGCGGCATCGTCCAGGGCATCGGATACGCCCTGTACGAGGAACGCCACGTCGACCCCGTGACGGGCACCGTACTGACCGCGAACCTCGACGACTACCGCATCCCCGGCATCGGCGACACCCCGGAGATGACCGTGCACTTCCACCGCGACGGCTGGGAGCACGTCACCGGGCGCGGCGTCGGGGTCGGCGAGGTCTCCACCATCGGCGTGGCCGCCTCGATCGGCAACGCCGTCCACAACGCCACCGGCTGGCGCCCCCACGACCTGCCCATCCGCCCCGACCGCCTCCTCGAAGGGATCACCCGTTGACCTCCAGGAACGACAGCCCGGCCACCGCCCCCGTGCCCGCCGGGGCCCCCGCGCCGGAGGCGACCCGATGACCACCCTGTCCGACCTCGGCGAGGCCGCGCGACGCGGGGGCGAGTTCCGCGCGGGCGGCACCGACCTGATGGCCCGCGAGGCGGCCGGGCCGCACGTGAACCTGCCGGACCTGCTGGACCCGTTGAACCCGCACGGCCTGCCGGACCTGTCCGGCGTCACCTGGCGGGCGGACGGCTCCGTACGGATCGGCGCGCTGACCACCGTCGCGGAGGTCGCCCGCGACCCGCGCCTCGCCGCCGCCCACCCCTGCCTGACGCTGACGGCGGCGGGCCTGGCCACCCCGCAGATCCGCGCGGTCGCCACCGTCGGCGGCAACCTGCTCCAGCGCAACCGGTGCGCCTACTTCCGCAACCCCGCCTTCTCCTGCCACCAGGACGGCGGCGACTCCTGCCCGGCCCGCGCCGGGCACACCCTGCGCGCGGCGATCGTCGACACCGGCCCCTGCGTGGCCCCGCACCCGTCGTCGCTGGCGATGGCCCTGCTCGGGTGCGAGGCCCGGGCCGAGGTGCACGGCCGGGAACCGTTCCCGGTCGGCGACCTGTACGGCGACGGCTCCGACCCGTCCCGCGACCACCTGCTCGGCCCGGGGGAGATCCTCCTCGGGGTGGCCCTGCCGCCGCCCGTCCCCGGCGAGCGGGCCGCCTACCACCGGGCGATCGGCAGATCCGAGGCCGAGTGGCCGCTGGTGGAGGCCGCGGCCCGGCTGGTCCTCGACGGCGGGCGGATCACCTTCGCCAGGGTGGTCGCGGGCGGCGTCGCCCGCGTCCCGCTGCGCCTGACCGAGGTCGAGGAGGCCCTGCTGGCCGGCGAACCCCCGGACCGGGCCGCCGGGCTGGCCGCCGCCCGGTGCACGCCGACGGCCCAGAACCGCTACAAGGTCGCCCTGCTCACCGGGACGGTTCTGGAGGTCCTGGAGCGGGCCGGCGGCGCGGGACGGGAGGGCTGAGCGGCCCGGGGTCCGGGCCTCGGCCGGGATCACCGGCCGCGGCCCGGGCCCGCGCTCAGCCGAGCCTGTCGGCCAGGTGCTTGGCCAGGCCCGCGGCGGCGGCCTCGACCATCTCCAGCACCTCGGCGAAGTCCGCCCGGTCGCCGTAGTAGGGGTCGGGGACCTCGGCGCCCTCCGGGGCGGCCGGGTCGAAGGAGCGGAACAGGCGCACGTCCGCGCCGTCGGGGGCCAGGCGGCGCAGCGCCCGCAGGTTCTCCCGGTCCATGGCCAGCACCAGGTCGACCTGCTCGTACCACTCGGGCAGGAACCGCCGGGCCCGGTGCAGGGAGCCGTCGTAGCCGTGCGCGGCGAGCATCGCGGCGGCGCGCTCGTCCATCGGCCCGCCCTGGTGCCAGCCGCCGGTGCCCGCGCTGTCGACGGTCACCAGGCCGCCCAGGCCGTGGTCGTCGAGGGTCTTCCTCAGCACGATCTCGGCCATCGGGGAGCGGCAGATGTTTCCCATACAAACCAGGCATACGCGGTAGGTCATGCCTACCAGGATGCCGCCCTCCGCGTGGTGCCGGTATCGGCCCCCGGTGCGCGGCCGGAACGCCACCGGCGCGCGAGGCCGGAGCCTTCATCCGCTTTCGAGGGGAAATGCGGCCCGGAGCCGGGGATCGATTACCCTCCGTCGAGCGAAGGTCGCGCCCCGTCCCCTTGCC
Organism: Streptosporangium fragile; assembly: GCF_039534445.1. Classification (NCBI taxonomy): domain Bacteria; kingdom Bacillati; phylum Actinomycetota; class Actinomycetes; order Streptosporangiales; family Streptosporangiaceae; genus Streptosporangium; species Streptosporangium fragile. The sequence continues at coordinate 84,830 of NZ_BAAAVI010000023.1, forward strand.
GGCGTCCGCGACCTGCCGCCATCGTGACCAACCCCACTCCTTCCCGCCGGTCCCCGGAACCCCACTCCTCCCGGCACTCCCGGCAGCCCCGCCCGCCGACGGCCGTGGCGCCCCCTGCGGCCCCCGCGGGGGGCGGCGAAATGGATCAACCGGGCATGATGTTCGATTGCCGCATAGGCATCGTTCGTACCACGGAGGTTCTCGTGGGGAAACTGAGTGAAGAGGCCAGGGACCTGCTCAGGCAGCCCATCCACGCCTGGGTGACCACAGTCAGGCCCGACGGGTCGCTGCACAGCACCGTCGTCTGGGTCGACGTCGACGGCGACGACGTCATCTTCAACACCGCCGTCGGCCGCGCCAAGGAGCGCCACCTGCGCAGGGACCCCCGCGTCTCGGTGAGCGTCCTCGACCCGGAGGACGCCTTCCACCTGGTGAGCGTCTCGGGCGACGCCCGGCTGGAGCTGGAGGGCGCCGACGAGGTCATCGACCGCCTGGCGAACAAGTATCTCGGCGTGGAGACCTACCCCTACCGGCAGCCGGACGAGCAGCGCATCACCGTGCGCGTCACGCCCGGCGCGGTCATCTTCAACCCGGGGAGCTGAGCGGTGGCGGCGCGCGGGTGGGGCGAGGAGGGCGTCGGCCCCGGCACGGCCGTGCCGATCCGGCACGTCGGCGACCCGGTGCTGCACCGGCCCTGCCGGCCGGTGACCGAGTTCGACGACGAGCTCGCCGGGCTCGTCCAGGACATGTTCGCCAGCATGTACGCGGCCGAGGGCGTGGGGCTCGCGGCCAACCAGATCGGCGTCGACCGGCGCGTGTTCGTCTACGACTGCCCCGACGCGACCGAGGAGTGGCGCAAGGGCGTCGTCGTCAACCCCACCCTTGTCCTACCCGGGCCCGCCGAGCGTGCCCTCGCCGAGTACGAGGAGGGCTGCCTCTCGGTTCCGGACCAGCGGGCCGAGCTCGCCCGGCCGGACCGGGCGGTCGTGCACGGCTCCGACGTCACCGGGGCGCCCGTGACGGTGGAGGGGACCGGGCTGCTGGCCCGGTGCCTGCAGCACGAGACCGACCACCTCGACGGCCGCCTCTACATCGACCTGCTCCCGGCCGAACGCCGCGAGGAGGTCCTGCGGGCCTACGAGCGGGAGCGCGACCGGCCGGCCGAGCCGGACTGACCCGGGCCGGGGCCCGGAGGAGGCGATCCTCCGCCGGGTTCCGCACCCGGCTAGCATGTCGCCGTCACGACGGCATCGGGAAGGGCTGGGTGTTGAAGGATCTCGGAGAGGGGTTCCGCGCCTTCTGGCGCGAGCGCCACCTGTGCACGCTGACCACCGTGCGCGCCGACGGCACGCCGCACGTCGTCCCGGTGGGGGTGACGCTCGACACGGAGTCGGGCATCGCCAGGGTGATCACCTCGGGCGGTACGAGAAAGGTCCGCAACGTTCTCGCCTCCGGCGGCGAGACCGCGGAGGGCGCCCCAGTCGCGGTCTGCCAGGTCGACGGCGCCCGCTGGTCGACGCTGGAGGGGCGCGCGGTGATCCGCACCGACCCCGGGTCGGTCGCCGACGCCGAGCACCGCTACACCGAGCGCTACAAGCCGCCCCGCGACAACCCCGCCCGCGTCGTGATCGAGATCCGCGTCACCCGGGTGCTGGGCAATGTCTGACCTCGTCACCGTCGTGGGCATCGGGGCCGACGGCTGGGCCGGTCTCTCCGCGGCCGCGCGGCGCGAGCTGCACGCCGCCGAGGTCCTGATGGGCAGCGCCCGCCAGCTCGCCCTGATCCCCGAGCCGACCGCCGAGCGCGTCGCCTGGCCCTCGCCGCTGCTCCCGGCGCTGCCCGCCCTGATCGCCTCCCACCGGGGGCGCCGGGTGTGCGTGCTGGCCAGCGGAGACCCCATGTTCCACGGCATCGGCACCACACTGGTCCGGCTGCTCGGCGCCGGCCGGGTCCGGGTCCTGCCGCACCCGTCGTCGGTCTCGCTGGCCTGTGCCCGGCTCGGCTGGGCCGCCGACCGGGTCGACGTGGTCAGCCTCGTCACCGCGCCCGCCGAGGTGCTGCACGCCCGCGTGCACGGTGGCCGCCGGATCATCGTCCTCAGCGCCGACGGCCGCACCCCCGCCCAGGTCGCCGCGCTGCTCACCGCCCGCGGGTACGGCGGCAGCCCGATGGCGGTCCTGGAGCGGCTGGGCGGCCCGGAGGAGCGCGTGGTCTCGGGCACGGCGGCCGGCTGGTCGCTGCCCGCCGCCCACGACCTCAACGTCGTCGCCGTGGAGTGCCTGGCCGACGCCGGGACCGTCGAGCTGCCCCGCGTTCCCGGCCTGCCCGACGACGCGTACGAGCACGACGGCCAGCTCACCAAGAGCGAGGTGCGCGCGGTGACCCTGTCCCGTCTGGCGCCCGTCCCCGGCGAGCTGCTGTGGGACGTCGGCGCGGGCGCGGGCAGCATCGGCGTCGAGTGGATGCGCGTCCACCCGGACAACCGGGCGGTCGCGGTGGAGGCCCGCCCCGACCGGGCCGCGGCCGTCGCCCGCAACGCCGCCCGGCTGGGGGTGCCCGGCCTGTCCGTGGTCACCGGCGCCGCCCCGGCCGCGCTCGACGGCCTGGAGCGGCCCGACGCCGTGTTCATCGGCGGCGGGGTCACCGTCCCCGGCGTGGTCGAGGACTGCTGGGCGGCGCTGCGGCCCGGCGGCAGGCTCGTGGCCAACGCGGTGACCGTCGAGTCCGAGGCCGTACTGGCCTCCTGGTTCGGCGAGCTCGGCGGCGACCTGGTCCGGCTCTCGGTCGGCAGGGCCGCCCCGGTCGGCGGCTTCACCGGCTGGCGCCCCATGATGCCCGTGACGATCTGGACCGTCGTCAAGCCGTCCCCCGACCCCGGACCCCCGGGGCCGCCCGAGTCGCCGGGGTCACCGGCGCAGTCCGGGGAGGAGGGGCGATGACGGTGCGCTTCATCGGGGCGGGGCCCGGCGCCGCCGACCTGATCACCGTGCGGGGGCAGCGGGCGCTCGCCGCGGCCCCCGTGTGCCTGTACGCCGGGTCGCTGGTCCCGGCCGAGCTGCTGGAGTGCTGCCCACCGGGCGCGCGGCTGGTCGACACCGCGAAGATGACCCTGGAGGAGATCGTCGCGGAGATGCTCGCCGCGCACGGCGCCGGGCACGACGTGGCCCGGCTGCACTCCGGCGACCCGTCGGTGTTCAGCGCCATGGCCGAGCAGATGCGACGGCTGGACGCCGCGGGCGTGCCCTACGAGGTGGTCCCCGGCGTGCCCGCGTTCGCCGCCGCGGCGGCGTCGCTGAAGCGCGAGCTCACCGTGCCGGGCGTCGGCCAGACCATCGTGCTGACCCGCACCGCGGCGCGCGCCACCCCCATGCCGGACGGGGAGGACCTCGGCACGCTCGGCCGCAGCCGCGCCACGATGGTCCTGCACCTGGCGGTGCAGCGGATCGAGGCGGTCGTGGCCGAGCTCGTCCCCGCCTACGGCGCCGACTGCCCGGTGGCCGTGGTGGCCAGGGCCAGCCGTGACGACGAGGTGATCCTCCGCGGCACCCTGGCCGACATCGCCGGTCAGGTCCGCGACGCGGGGATCCTGCGCACCGCGGTGATCGTCGTCGGCCGGGTGCTGACCGCCTCGGAGTTCCCCGACAGCCACCTGTACTCGGCCGCCCGCTGCCGTGACTGAGCCCGCCGTTCCCGGGACCGGGGCCGGGTCAGCCGGCGCGGCCGACGATGACGCCCGCGCGGTCGACGACCACCACGTCCACCGCCACCGGCGCGTCGCGCAGCACGCCCGCGGCCGTGCGGCGGGCCCGTTCGGCGACCAGGTCGCCCAGGGGCAGGCCCGCCTCCTGGCACAGGTGCAGCGCGTGCAGCGCCGTGTTCGCCGCCAGCACCCGCCCGGCCAGCTCCTCCCCGCCGCCCGCCGCGCGGACGAGCTCGGCGAGCATGCCCGGATTGACCTGCGAGCGCCCGGAGTGGAGGTCCAGGTGGCCGTCGGCGAGCTTGGAGAGCTTGCCGATGCCGCCGGCGACGGTCAGCCGGGGCACGGGATGCCTGCGCAGATACTTCAGCACGGCGCCCGCGAAGTCTCCCATGTCCAGCAGGGCGTCCTCGGGCAGCCCGTACAGCTCGGCGGCGACCCGCTCCGAGGTGCTCCCGGTGCATCCGGCCACGTGGACGCGGCCCGCGGCCCTGGCCACGTCGACGCCGCGCCGGATGCTGTCGATCCAGGCCGAGCACGAGTACGGCACCACGACGCCGGTCGTGCCGAGGATCGACAGCCCGCCCAGGATGCCCAGGCGCGGGTTCCAGGTGCGCCGGGCCAGCTCCTCGCCGTGCTCCACCGAGATCTCCACGACCACGTCACCGCCGCCGCCGTACCGGGCGGCCACCTCGGCGAGGTGCTCGCGCATCATCCGCCGGGGCACCGGGTTGATCGCGGGCTCGCCCACCCGGAGCGGGAGACCCGGCTTGGTGACGGTGCCGACCCCGGGCCCGGCGACGAACACCACCCCGGTCCCGGGGGCGCCGTGCCGGACGGTGGAGGAGATCAGCGCGCCGTGCGTCACGTCGGGGTCGTCACCGGCGTCCTTGACCACCGCGGCCATGGCGCGGTCACCCGACAGCTCCTCCCTGGCCAGCGCGAACGCCGGGCGCTGCCCCTTGGGCAGGGTGATCTCCACCGGGTCGGGGAAACCGCCGCCGAGCAGCGCGGTGTAGGCGGCGGTGGTCGCCGCGGTCGCGCAGGCGCCGGTGGTCCACCCGTGGCGCAGGGGCCCGCTCATGCTTCCGGCGCCGATCGACACGGCGGGACGGCGCCCCGCGACGGAGGAGAGGGGACGGTGTGCTGAACATCCTGGTGCTGGGCGGCACGGACGAGGCCAGGCGGCTGGCCGCCGCGCTCGTCGCACGCCCCGGGACGCACGTGGTGTCGTCCCTGGCGGGACGGGTGCGCGACCCGAAGCTCCCGGTGGGGGAGGTGCACGAGGGCGGCTTCGGCGGCCCCGACGGGCTGGCCGCCTGGCTGGCCGAGCGGCGCGTCGACGTCGTCGTGGACGCCACGCACCCCTTCGCCGCGCGGATGACCGCCTCCGCGGTCGAGGCGACGGGCCGGACCGGCCTGCCGCTGCTGATCCTGCGGCGGCCGGGCTGGCGGCAGGGGCCCGGCGACGACTGGCGCTGGGTTCCCTCGCTCGCCGCCGCCGCCGAGCTGCTGCCGTCGCTGGGCGAGCGGGTGTTCCTGACCACCGGCCGCCGGAGCCTGCCGGTCTTCGCCGGGCTGGACGGCCAGTGGTTCCTGGCCCGCTCGGTCGACCCGCCCGAGCCGCCGGCCCCGCGCCGCCTGGAGGTGCTGCTCAGCCGGGGCCCGTTCACGGTCGAGGGCGAGCTGGCCCTGATGCGCGAGCACCGCGTCGAGGTGCTTGTCACCAAGGACAGCGGCGGCGAGATGACCACCGCCAAGCTGGTCGCCGCCCGCGAGCTCGGGCTGCCCGTCGTGATCGTCCGCCGGCCCGCCCTGCGCGCCGGGGTGCCCGCGGTGGTGACCGTCGAGGCGGCCCTGGCCTGGCTGGACTCCGCGACCGGCGCCGGGACGCCGGGCTGAGCCGGGGCCGGGGCACGCCGCGGGATCGGGGCGGCGGGCTGCGCCGTGGTTCGCGGACGCCGTGAGACCCGGACGCCGGGCTGAGCCGGGGCCGGGGGACGCCGCGGGATCGGGGCGGCGGGCGCCCCGGCGGGGAGTCATGCCGGGTAGCGGCGGGGGGTGAACACCACCCGGCCGCCGTCGCCCCGCTCGACCACCCGCGTGGTCGACGACCCCACCAGCAGCAGGCAGCGCATGTCGACCGCCGCCGGGTCGAGCTCGCCGAGGGTGGTGATCGTCATGCTCTCCCGGGGCCCTCCGACGTCGCGGCCGACGACCACCGGGGTCTCCGGCACGCGGTGCTCCAGGAGCAGGTCACGCGCGGCGGCCACCTGCCAGGTACGGCTCTTCGAGGCCGGGTTGTAGATCGCCAGGACCAGGTCGGCCTTGGCCGCGGCACTGATCCGCTCGGCGACGATCTCCCACGGCTTGAGCAGGTCCGACAGCGACAGCACGCAGTAGTCGTGGCCCAGGGGCGCCCCGGCCCGGCTGGCCACCGCGTGCGCCGCGGTCAGGCCCGGCAGCACCCGCACCGGGACGTGCGCGAAGCGGGGCTCGCACGCCACCTCCAGTACCGCGCTGGCCATCGCGAACACCCCGGGGTCGCCCGAGGAGACCACAGCCACCCGGGACCCGGCCGCGGCCAGCTCCAGCGCGTGCGCGGCGCGCTCGGCCTCCACCCGGTTGTCGGTGGGGTGGCGGCGCTGCCGCGGGTTCGGCGGGACCCGGTCGAGGTAGGGGCCGTACCCGACGAGGTCGTCGACACCGGCCAGCGCCTCCTGGACCTCGGGCGTCAGCCACGGCCGTCCGGCCGGGCCGAGCCCGACCACGACCACCTCGCCGCGTGCCCCCGCGGCGTCCGGGGCCGTCTCCCCCCGGACGGGCGCGGGTCCGGCGGCGTTGACCGGACTCGGGATCAGCGCCAGGGAGAAGTACGGCACGCTGTCCGGATCCACCTCGGCGAGCGGGGCCAGGCGCTGCTGCCCGGTGGTGGCGCGCTCCACGTACCAGGCCTCGTCCAGGCGCCCGGCCTCGGCCAGCGCGTCGCGGACCTTGGCGAACGTGCGGCCGAGCTTGAGCACCGCGGCCGAGTCGGTCGCCGCGAGACGCTCGGCGAGGACGGGCGCGGGGAGCGTCCCCGGCAGCACGGTGAGCACCTCGTCGCGCTCGACCAGCGGGCGCCCGAGGACCGCCGAGGCGCCGCTGACCGAGGTCACGCCCGGCACCACCTCGGTGACGTAGCGGTGCGCCAGGCGCTTGTGCATGTGCATGTAGGAGCCGTAGAAGAGCGGGTCGCCCTCGCACAGCACCACCACGTCGCGCCCGGCGTCCAGGTGGGCCGCCAGCCGCACCGCGCAGTCGGCGTAGAAGTCGTCGATCGCGCCCTGGTAGCCGCCGGGGTGGTCGGTGGTCTCCGTGGTGAGCGGATAGATGAGAGCCTCCTCGATCTGCCCCTCACGCAGGTACGGCGCCGCCACCGAGCGGGCGATGCTCCGGCCGTGGCGGGCGCTGTGGAAGGCGATCACGTCCGCCGCGCCGATGAGGCGGGCCGCCTTGACGGTCACCAACTCGGGATCCCCGGGCCCGAGCCCCACACCCCACAGCCGTCCGGTCATGTCGCTGCTCACTCCTCCTCGCTCGCGATCGCGTTGACCGCGGCGGCGGTCATCGCGCTCCCGCCCCGGCGGCCGTGCACGACCAGGTACGCAAGGCCCGCCGGATGCTCGGCGAGGGCCTGCTTGGACTCGGCGGCGCCGATGAACCCGACCGGGACGCCGAGTACGGCGGCCGGCCGGCCCGCGCCCTCCTCGACCATCTCCAGCAGCCGGAACAGGGCCGTGGGCGCGTTCCCGATCGCCACCACGGAGCCGTCCAGCCGGTCGCGCCAGAGCTCCAGCGCCGCGGCGCTGCGGGTGGTGCCCAGCCGTTCGGCGAGCTCCGGCACCCGGGGGTCGCCAAGGGTGCAGATCACCTCGTTGTCCGCGGGCAGGCGGCGCCGGGTCACTCCGGAGGCGACCATCCGGGCGTCGCAGAGCACCGGCGCGCCGGCGCGCAGGGCCGCGCGGGCCGACGCCACGACCCCGGGCGACCAGGCGAGGTCGGCCACCAGGTCGACCATCCCGCAGGCGTGGATCATGCGGACCGCCACCTGGGCGACGTCGGGGGGCAGGCCGTCCAGGTCGGCCTCGGTGCGGATGGTGGCGAACGAACGGCGGTAGATCTCCGCGCCGTCACGGACGTAGTCGATCACAGGTCCCCTCTGGCGGCCGCCACCGCGGCCGCGGTCTCCTCGATGCCGGCACAGGCCCGGCCGGTGCCGTCCAGTTCCACCCGGTAGCCGTCGCCGGTGGCGACCACGTCCGCGACCCGTCCCCGCGGACGGCCGCAGCGCCTGCCGCAGCCGGCCCAGTGCACCGGGAGCGTACCGGTGCCCGGGGCGCGGCCCGCGACCGGGGCGGCTCCGCCGGTGCCACCGGGGGAGGTCGCACCCCGGCTTCCCGCCGGGCCGTCCGGATCGGGCGGGCCGGGTGAGCCGGAAGGGCCGGCCGCGCCGGACAGGGCGATGACGAGGGCGGCGTCGGCTTGGACGTCGGCGAGTGACCTGGCGCAGCCCGGCCGGCCGGTACAGGCCGTCACACCGATCCACGGTGAGTCGGGGTCGACGACCAGTCCGGCGGCCACGAGGCGGGCGGCCGTCCCGGCGACCTGGTCCTTCCGCAGGCCGGGCAGGACCGCGCCGCGCCACGGCGTGAGCCGGATCTCGCCGCCGGCGGCCGCGTCCGCGAGCGCCTCGGCCTGCTCGGCGGTCAGCCGCCCCAGCGGCACGGCGACCCCGAGCGCGACCCGCGCCCCGTCCCCGCCCGGGACGACTCCCACCGGCCCGAACGCCGCGGCCCGTGGCCGCACCGGCCCGGTGCCGCCGCCCGCCTCCCCGGTGCCACCCGCCCGTCCGGGCCCGGGCTCGGGGACGGCACCCCCGGAGCCGGGTCCGGCCGCGCCGGAGGGCGGTGCGAGGACGGCCCGCAGACGGGTGGCGATCCGGGCGGGACCGTCGTGGAGCTCGGAGACGCGCCAGACGGTGACGTCCTGGGCCGCCTGCTCGGCGAGGAAGGCGTCGGCGGCGGCGAGCAGGACGGTCACGGCCCCGCCCAGCGGGACGCGCAGGCCGCTGTCGGCCCCCGCGAGCAGCACCGCGGCCTCGTCCGGGCCGGTCGGCAGGATCCCGGAGTCGGCGTCGAACCCGGCCACGTCCCCCCGCCCGTCGTCGAGGGCGAACATGAACCGCCCGGGCAGGGCGGCCAGCGCCGGCCGGGCGCACAGCCGCCGGTCCAGTTCCTCCACCAGGGGCGTGACGTCGGCGATCCCGCCGCCGCCCGGACCGTCCAGGCCGGTCAGCGGGGAGGCGAGGACGTTGCGGACGCGCTCGTGGGTGGCCGACGGCAGCAGGCCCGCGTCGGCCATCCGCGCGGCGAACCCGCCGTCCGGGCCGAGGCCGCGGACCTGGATGTTCGCCCGCGAGGTCAGCTCGATGACGCCGTTCCCGTACGAGGCCGAGGCGCGGGCGATCTCGCGCAGCTGGGTGGCCGTCAGGCGCCCGCCGGGCACGCGGACGCGCGCCAGGCCGCCGTCGGCGGCGGCGTGCACCTGGAGAGCCCCGGGACATGCGTCAAGTCGCGATCGTCCGGAAAAGTCGGGAATGGCCACGGACAGGATGCTAATGCCAGTTTCTTGCAATGGACCGGACTGCCGTAGTGTCATCGTTGGCGACGGTACAGGGAGGAAGCCGGTGCGAGTCCGGCGCGGTCCCGCCACTGTGACCGGGGAGCGAACCCCACCCGGGCCACTGTCCGGCGACGGACGGGAAGGCCGGGGTGAGCACCGATCCGGGAGCCAGGAGACTCCAGCCGTCGCGGCCGACGACGACCCGGGGCGAGGACCCCGAGGGAGGGAGCTCCGTGCGCTTTTCGCCGTTCCCCCGCCACACCGTGGCACCGCTGAGCCCTGCCGCCACGTCCACCGTGGCATCGCCGGGCGCTGCCGGGGCCACCGTGGCACCGCTGGTCCATGCCACGTCCGCCGTGGCACCGCCGGCCCGCGCCGGTGCCGCCGTGGCATCGCCCGGCCTCACCGCCGGGTCCCGCGGCTTCTCCGCGGAGCGTGGCGCGTGATCCTCCTGCTCTCCACCTCCGACACCGACCTGCTGAGCGCCCGCGCGAGCGGGGCCGGCTACCGGCTGGGCAATCCCGCCCGGCTCACCGCCGAGGACCTCCCGTCGCTGGCGGAGGGCGTCGACCTGGTCGTGGTCCGCCTGCTGGGCGGGCGCCGGGCCTGGGAGGAGGGCCTGGACGCGCTGCTCGCCGGGCCCCGGCCCGTCGTCGTCCTCGGCGGTGAGCAGGCGCCGGACGCCGAGCTGATGGAGCTGTCCACGGTGCCCGGCGGCGTCTGCGCCGAGGCGCACGCCTACCTCGCCCACGGCGGCCCGGCCAACCTGACCGAACTCCACCGGTTCCTGTCGGACACGCTGCTGCTCACCGGCCACGGGTTCGCCCCACCGGTGCCCACCCCCACCTGGGGCGTGCTGGAGCGGCGGGCCCGGCGTGAGGACGGGCCGGTCGTCGGAGTGCTCTACTACCGGGCCCACCACGTGGCGGGCAACACCGCCTTCGTCGAGGCCCTCTGCTCGGCCGTCGAGGACGCCGGCGGCCGGGCGCTGCCCCTGTACTGCGCGTCCCTGCGCGCCGCCGAGCCCGGCCTGCTCGACGCCCTGCGCACGGTCGACGCCCTCGTGGTGACCGTGCTCGCCGCGGGCGGCACCCGCCCGGCCACCGCCTCGGCCGGCGGCGACGACGAGGCCTGGGACGTCGGCGCCCTCGCCGAGCTGGACGTGCCCATCCTGCAGGGGCTCTGCCTGACGAGCAGCCGCGCCTCCTGGGAGGAGAACGACGACGGCCTGTCACCGCTGGACGCCGCCACCCAGGTCGCGATCCCCGAGTTCGACGGGCGGATCATCACCGTGCCGTTCTCCTTCAAGGAGATCGACGAGGACGGGCTGACCGTCTACGTGGCCGACCCCGAGCGGGCCGCGCGGGTCGCGGGCATCGCCGTGCGCCACGCCGCGCTGCGGCACGTCCCGCCCGCCGAGCGGCGGCTGGTGCTGATGCTGTCGGCCTACCCCACCAAGCATGCCCGCATCGGCAACGCCGTCGGCCTGGACACCCCCGCGAGCCTCGTCCGGCTGCTGGCCGCGCTGCGCGAGCGGGGCTACGACATCGGCGCCGAGGGCGAGCTGCCCGGAGTGGCCGAGCGGGACGGCGACGCGCTGATCCACGCCCTGATCGCCGCGGGCGGACAGGACCAGGACTGGCTGACCGAGGAGCAGCTCGCCGCCAACCCGGTGCGTATCGCGGCGGGCCGCTACGCCGAGTGGTACGCCACGCTCCCGGAGGATCTGCGCGCCGGGATCGAGGAGCACTGGGGCCCGCCGCCCGGCGAGCTGTTCGTGGACCGCTCGCGTGACCCGGAGGGCGAGATCGTGCTGGCCGCGCTGCGCGCCGGCAACGTCGTGGTCATGGTGCAGCCGCCCCGCGGCTTCGGCGAGAACCCCATCGCGATCTACCACGACCCCGACCTGCCGCCCAGCCACCACTACCTGGCGGCCTACCGCTGGCTGGCCGACGGCTTCGGCGCCCACGCCGTGGTCCACGTGGGCAAGCACGGCAACCTGGAGTGGCTGCCCGGGAAGTCCGCGGGCCTGTCGGCCTCCTGCGGGCCCGACGCGGCCCTGGGCGACCTGCCGCTGATCTACCCGTTCCTGGTCAACGACCCCGGCGAGGGCACGCAGGCCAAGCGCCGCGCCCACGCCACCCTGGTGGACCACCTCGTCCCGCCGATGGCCCGCGCCGACACCTACGGCGACATGGCCCGGCTGGAGCAGCTGCTCGACGAGCACGCCTCGATCGCCGTGATGGACCCGGCCAAGCTGCCCGCGATCCGCGCCCAGATCTGGACGCTCGTCCAGGCCGCCCGGCTCGACCACGACCTCGGCGTCGAGGACCGCCCGCACGACGCCGAGTTCGACGACTTCCTGCTGCACGTCGACGGCTGGCTGTGCGAGGTCAAGGACGTCCAGATCCGTGACGGCCTGCACGTGCTCGGGGCCGCCCCCGAGGGCGCCACGCGGGTCGACCTCGTGCTGGCGATGCTGCGCGCCCGGCAGGTCTGGGCCGGCAGCCAGGCGCTGCCCGGCCTGCGTGAGGCCCTGGGCCTGGCCGAGGACGGCACCGCCGGCCGGATCGGCGTCGACGAGGCCGAGGCGCTGGCCCGGGCCCTGGTCGAGGGCATGGAGGCCCGGGGCTGGGACGCCGCCGCCGTCCCCGAGGTGACCGCCGCCGTCCTGACCCCCGCCGCGGGGTCCCCGGGCGTCACGGCCTCCGCCGCCGAGCCCGCCGCGGCCCTCCCGGACGCCGCCGGCCCGGAACGCGCGGAGCGGGTGGAGCGGATCCTGCGGTTCGCCGCCACCGAGGTCGTGCCCCGGCTGGCGCGTACCACCGACGAGATCGACGCGATCCTGCACGCCCTCGACGGCGGGTACGTCCCGGCCGGGCCGAGCGGCTCCCCGCTGCGCGGGCTGATCAACGTGCTCCCCACCGGCCGCAACTTCTACTCGGTCGATCCCAAGGCCGTGCCGAGCAGGCTGGCCTGGGAGACGGGCCAGGCGATGGCCGACTCCCTGCTGGAGCGCTACCGGGCCGACACCGGCGACTGGCCGCGCTCGGTCGGGCTGTCGGTGTGGGGGACCAGCGCCATGCGCACCGCCGGGGACGACGTGGCCGAGGTGCTGGCGCTGCTCGGCGTGCGGCCGGTGTGGGACGAGGCCTCGCGGCGCGTCACCGGCCTCGCGCCGATCCCGGCGGCGGAGCTCGGCCGCCCGCGCGTGGACGTGACCGTCCGGATCAGCGGTTTCTTCCGCGACGCGTTCCCGCACGTCGTGGCGTTGCTGGACGACGCCGTGCGACTGGTGGCCGAGCTGGAGGAGCCCGAGGAGGCCAACTACGTCCGCGCCCACGTGCTCGCCGACCGCGCGGTCCACGGCGACGGGCGCCGGGCCACCATGCGGATCTTCGGCTCGCGCCCGGGCGCCTACGGGGCCGGGCTGCTGCCGTTGATCGACAGCCGCAACTGGCGCGACGACGCCGACCTCGCCGAGGTGTACGCGGTCTGGGGCGGCTTCGCCTACGGCCGGGGGGTCGACGGGGTCCCGGCCCGCCAGGACATGGAGGCCGCCTACCGGCGGATCGCGGTGGCGGCCAAGAACGTCGACACCCGCGAGCACGACATCGCCGACTCCGACGACTACTTCCAGTACCACGGCGGCATGATCGCCACGGTCCGGGCGCTCACCGGGAAGGCCCCGGCCGCCTACATCGGCGACAGCACCAGGCCGGACGCGGTCCGCACCCGGACGCTCTCCGAGGAGACGTCCCGGATCTTCCGCGCCCGGGTGGTCAACCCCCGCTGGCTGGCCGCCATGCGCCGGCACGGCTACAAGGGCGCGTTCGAGCTGGCCGCGACCGTCGACTACCTGTTCGGCTACGACGCCACCACCGGCGTGGTCGCCGACTGGATGTACGACAAGCTGGCCGCGACCTACGTGCTGGACCCGGAGAACCAGGAGTTCATGGCCCGCTCGAACCCCTGGGCCCTGCACGGCATCGCCGAACGGCTGCTGGAGGCGGCCAACCGGGGCATGTGGGAGCATCCCGACCCCGACATCCTGCGGGGCCTGCAGGAGGTCTACCTGAAGTCGGAGGGCGACCTGGAGGACGGCGCCTGACGCCTGCCGCCCGGCCGGCCCGGACCCGCCCGGCCGGCCTGGGCCGGCATCCGCCGGGTTCCGGCGGCGGGCGGCTTCCGCCCGCCCGCCGCGCCGGTCAGACGGTCAGCGGCACCGGGTGGATCTCGTCGGCCGGATGGCCGGCCCGCTGGTGGATACGCTGTACGGCGTCCGCGTTGGGAGCCTCCGAGAGGCAGTAGACGACGCCGTCGTCGGGGTCGGCCCACGCGTGCTCGAACGTCACGCCCTCCTCATCCTGTATCGCGGTGTCGGCGGCGTGCGCCTCGCGCAGCTGCTGGTCGGTGATGCCCACCATGCCGCGGTGGACGTCCATGAACTTGCTCATGGCTCTCCTCCTGACGTGAGGTGCCTGGCTGCCGGTTTCCGGGACAGGGCAGGACGGCCGCACCGGATAACTCTTTCAGGCTAGAACTGAGCTAAATCACTAAACACCCAAATATCCCCAAATAGCCCATTGGTGTGGGGGAGGGCGTGCCCGCCGGTCACCGGGCCTGACGCAGCGCCCGCGCCCACTGCTCACGCCGGATCTCCGGGGCCAGCAGCGAGCAGTCGCCGCACGTGCCGCCGCCGGGCAGACGGTAGTGGAGGCAGCAGCTGCGCCGTACGAAGAAAGGCTGCCCCGGGACGGGTTCGGCCAGCTCGCCGGTCCCGCGGAGGACACCCAGCCCCAGCAGCTCGCGGGTGAGCCGGAGGGCCCGCGGGGCCGCGTCCGGCCGCTCGGTGACGATCGTCCGGAGCGTGCCGGCCAGCGCCGACGCCGCGTTCCCCCACAGCAGGCCCGCGGCGATCCCCGTGGTCTCCCGTACGGCCTGCGCCAGCGGGTCGAGCAGCTCGTCGACCACGTTGCGGTAGAGCAGCCCGGCGACCCGCCCGGGGTCGGCGACCTCCCAGCCGGCCGGGTCGGCGGCCAGCAGCGGGAGCGGCCCGGCCGGGACCGGACGCCACCGGACACGCGCCGGGACGAGGTCGGGGAGCACCCCGCGGAGGGCGACCGCGCCGACGACCGGCGACCAGAACCGCGCCGCGAGCCCCTGGAAGAGGAGGGATGCGGCGATCCTCCGCTCGCCGGTGCCCAGCCGCCGCGCGACGCCGGAGACCATCGAGCCCAGGCCCGCCACGTCGGCGTGGAGCGCCGTCAGCGGGCGCCATCCCGGCTCCCCGGGCCCCGCCGCGCCCGGGTCCTCCGCCCGTCCGCCGGAGGACCCTCCCGGCTCCGCGGCGCGGGCCGGTCCGCCCGTCTCCCCGGGACCGGTCGAGACGGCGAAGTACGGGTTGACGGCCGACGTGGCGGCCAGGGCCCCGGCGACCACGCGGGACTCCGCCGGGCGCAGCCCCGGCGGGCGCGTCCGGGCCGCGTCTCCGGCCCAGGCGGCGAGCTCGGGGAGCGAGGCGAACCAGTGGCCCTCGCCGTCGAAGAACGCTTCGAATCCGTCGCCGGTCGCCGCCACGGCCAGGTCGGCGGGGCCCCGGGTGACGGTCCGCCAGCCCCGCTCGGCCAGGGCGAGCGTCAGTGGCTCCAGGTGGGTGTCGTCCGCCGCGACGCGTGCCGTACCTGCTGATGGGTCGTGCGGCATGCCGGGCCCGCCCCCTCCCTCCGGGTCTCCCGGCTCCCGGGCCGGTACTCGCTCCCGTCCCCGCCGGCGCGGGGGCGGTGCCGCCGGGGTCCGCCGGTCACGGCGGCGGGAGCGCGCCGGGCTCTCGCCGGCTTGCTCGTCCCGCCGTCGCCCCACCGGCAATCGTGGCACACCTCGCGGGGCGGGGCGGCGCGCTCGGGCGGCCTCGGCGAGCTCAGGCGGCTTCGGAGCGTCCCAGACGCCAGTAGCCCATGAACGCCACCGAGGAGCGGGGAACCCCGGCCTCCTGCACCAGGTGGCGGCGGAGCAGCTTGACCACGCCGGCCTCGCCGGCCAGCCAGGCGTACAGCCCGGCACCGCCGGAGGACTGCGGCACCTCCCACAGGATCTCCGCGTCCACGTCGACGTCCTCCAGGGGGGCGGCCTCGGCGCCCGGCACGGCGGAGGAGGCGATCCTGCCGAGGGCGGCGCGGACCGCCGGGATGAGCAGGTCGCCGTGGCGGGCCCCGGCGCGGGGCAGCCAGGTGACCTCCACGCCCGGCCGGACGTCGAGGGGGAGCGCGTCGGCGGCCCCGGGGACCTCCAGCAGCACGGTCGCCCGGACGGCGCCGGAGAGGGACTCGGCGATGGCGGTGATGGCGGGGACCGCCGTCTCGTCCCCGGCCAGCAGGAGGTGCTCGGCGCCGGCCGGCGGCGCCCACTCCTGACCGCCCGCCGGGCCGGGGAAGGCCGCGTTGGGACCGATCACCACGACCGGGTCGCCCGGCGCGGCGTAGGTCGCCCACCGGGAGGCGGGACTGGTCTCGCCGTGCAGGACGAAGTCGACGTCGAGCTCGCGCGCCCCCGGCCGTACGGCGCGCACGGTGTAGGTGCGGATCGGGTTGCGCAGCTCCTGGGGGAGGGCCCGCCACCGCTGGTACCAGTCGGCGTCGTCCCCCAGCGGGGTGAAGCCGCCCCCGGGCAGCGGGAGGATCACCTTGATCCGCTGGTCGAAGCCGTTGTCGGCGAAGTCCGCGAGGTCCTCGCCGCCGAAGGTGATCCGCACGAAGCTCGGGCTGAGCCGCAGCGTCCGCAGGACCCGCACCTGGAAGCTGCGGAATGGGACGGCCTCCGCCGGCCGCTCCACGGTCTGCTCGCTGCTCACTGCCATCGCGCCGCCTTCGCTCGGAATCCGCTCCGCAGAGCCCTCCCGAGAAACTTAGCTTTGCCTAACCTAAATAATCAAGTCAACTTGCCGGGATGGGAGGCCTATAGGTGATATATGGCTTTTGTCCATATCTGGTGGCATTCTGCTGGGTTGTCGGCGCGGCCCGGAGTGCCTGCTCGACCGCCGCCGCGCTCCGGGGAGCAGGCCGCGCTCCGGGGCGGGCCGAGTCCGGGGGAGCGGGCCGACCCCGCACCGTTACGCGGCTTGGCGGAGATCCCCGTCCCGCCGCCCGTCGCGCGAGCCGTACGCCCCCGCCGCCGGGGCCCGCTCGCCCGCCGGGGGAGCCGTCTCCACGCGCGGCCGTGCCGGGCGGTCCGTCCGGTACGGCTCGCGGGCCCAGTCCGGCCGGTCCGCCCGGGGCCCGGCCCCGGCCGGGCCCGCCGTGACGGCCCGCCCGTACCGTACGGGCCGTGCCCGCTCCACGGGCGGCCCGCCGGGCTCCTGCCGCCGCTCGGGCCCTCTGCGGTGCCGTCCCGCCGGGACGCGGGAGCGGAGCCGTCCCAGGGCGAACGACGTGCCGAGGACGAGGACCAGCAGGCCCGCGACCACGGCGGCCTCCGGGGAGACGGGAAGCGTCCCGGGATGACCGGCCGGGGCGACGGAACCGGGCGCGGGCGCCGGGCGGAGTTCGATCCGCGCCGCCACCGGAGAGGTGTGGTCCTCGCCGGTCGCGGCGCCCGCGAGCTTCTCCTTCACCTTGCGCGGCAGCCCGTAGCCGACGACCTTGCTCTCGTCCCGCTTCTTGCGCTTGAGCCAGACCCGGTCCACGTTCCCCTCGATGGTGTGGATCGTTCCATCCTCCACCCGCTCCACGACGCCGACGTGGTCGATGCCCCCGATGTCCTTCCCGCCCGACCAGTCGAAGAAGACCAGGGCGCCGGGCTCGGGCGTGCGCGACCAGGCGTCGTGCGTCTCGAACCAGCGGGCGTGCGACGGGGTCCAGGCGAACTGGCCGACGTACTCCTCGGCGCCCGCCTTCTCCGCCGCCCACGCGAGGAACATGTCGCACCAGGGGGCCGTCTCGTACTGCGGGTCCCGCACCTTGGTGGCCGCGTACCACTCGCCGAACTTGCTGCGCTGGCCGGGGCCCTCCCGGTACCCGAGCTCGGTCCTGATGGTGCTGAGCAGATCGTCACCGATCGGATCCATGGCCGTGAGCCACTCCGTCCACTCTCCTCCGCCCTTCCGCGAAGGGGGGCGCCGTCCGATACCGCTGGACTGTATTCGCAGAAAAAACGAAAAGTAGTGCTAATCGCCCAAAAACCCGGATGGATAAGCGTCGAATGCCGGATTTGAAGAAACGGGTGAAATGCCGCTCCGCCTCGTCTACCATCTCCGGCCCTCCGCGCCGGTTCGCGGGCCCGGCTCCGCCTCGGCGTCACGCGCCGGGTCTCGGTAACATGTGACCGCGCCTGCGCGGCAGGTACGACGGCACGTGAGGGCGGGCGGCTTCCCAATGTTCGACGACAAGACGCAGGAGACGCTGCGCCGCCTTCTCGACCTCGCCGAGCATCCCTCCACCCCGCAGGCGGAACGCGCCCTCGCCGTCACGCGGATCCGGGCGCTCATCATGGTGCCCGAGGGCGACACCCGCCGTGCCCCGGTCACCCCGGCCATGGAGTCCGACCTCCTGCGCCGGACCAGGCCGCTGACCCGCCGGGTCGACGAGGAACTGGTGGACGAGGTGCACGGCGACCTCTACGCCTTCAGCACCCGCTACCGGGTGATCGGTGAGATCGCCGAGGAGCTCGCGCTCCTGCTCGAACGCTGGAGCGGGACCGTGGCCACCAAGCGCCACCGGCACGAGGAGGCGGTCAGGACCGCCGCCGCCAAGCTCGTCTACCTGCTGGAGCGCCGGGACCTGTTCCGCAAGCCCAGGTGGGGAAACCGGCCGAGGAACAGGTAGACCCCTCTCGGGACCGCGGTCCGGGCTCCCGGGAGCGCCGCCGGGTGCCGGGCGCCCACGCGCGGCGGGGTGGCCGTGGCCGGAAGAGGCCACCGGGACGTGCCGGGCGCGGGCCTTTGTTACCGTGCTCACGGCACGCAGATCTGAGCGGTCGCTCAGGAAGGCACGGGGGGCCGTCGATGGTGGTCGCGTCGCCGAGGGGCGCGCCGAGGCACGCGCATCTCGCCGGAGTCGCCGCGCTGCTCGTCGTGACCGCCGTCTGGGGGTCGACCTTCCCGCTGGCCAAGGACCTGTTCGCCCGGGTTCCCGTGCTCGACGTGCTCGCCCTGCGCTGCCTGCTCTCGGCGGCGCTGATGCTGGCGCTGCGCCCCCGCGCCCTGCGCGGTCTCGACGCCCGCACGCGGCGCGCGGGCGCGCTGCTCGGCCTGGTGTACGGAGCGGGGCTGACCGCGCAGAGCCACGGGCTGGCGGAGCTGCCCTCCGCCGTCTCGGGGTTCGTCACGGGCTCCTACGTGGTCATGACGCCGCTGCTCGGCCTGCTCTGGTTCCGCACGCCCGTCGCCGCCCGGACCCGCGGCGCGGTGGCGCTGGCCGTGGCGGGCCTGGCCGCCTTCGCCCTGACGGCCGGCGGTGAGGGCGGCCCGATCCCCGCCGCCGGGCTGGCGCTCACCGTGGCCGGCGCCGCGCTCTACGCCGTGCACGTCGTCGCGCTCGGCCGGGTCAGCCGCCCCGGTGAGGCCTACGGGCTGACCGTCCTGCAGGTCGGCGCCATGGGCGTCGTGTCGGCGGTCGCGGCCCTGCCCGGCGGGATCACCCTGCCGGCCACCGGCGCCGACTGGGCGGTGGTCGCCTACCTGGCCGCCCTCGCCGGGGCGGCGGCGCCCCTCGCCCAGACCTGGGCCCAGGCCCGCCTCCCCGCGACCACCGCGGCGGTCGTCATGTCGGCCGAACCGGTCTGGGCCACCGCCTTCGCGGTCCTGCTGTACGGCGAGGCCGCCGGATGGCCGCTCCTGGCCGGCGGCGGCTGCGTGCTCGCGGCCACCGCGCTGGTCGCGGCGCCGCACGCGGACGTCCCGTACGGAGACGATGGCCGGAAACCGCGTGCCGCGGGCGCGGTGTCAGTAGGATCGGAGCCGCTCGCCGGATCGTCCGCTCCGCCTCTGCCGAGAGGTATCCCATGAGAGAGCGCACCATCGTCGTCACCCACGAGGAGCTCGCCCGCCGCGTCGTCGACCGGCTCGCCCCCGACGAGTCGGCGGCCTTCGACCTCCTGGCCCGGCCCTACCTGAACGGATCAACCGGCACCCGGCCGGGCCGCCGCGGGCGGGGCGGCGACGGCCCGCTCGGCATCGGCCTGGAGGAGATCTCCGGCGCGCTCACCCCGGCGATCGTCCTCGTCTGCGGCTGGTTCGTCACGGCCGTCGCGGAGGGGGCCGCCTCGGAGGCCGGCGGAAGGCTGACCCGCTCCGTCCTGGAACGGCTGAGGCGGCGTCCCCCGGCCGTCGAGGCGCCCGCCGAGGGCTTCGACCCGGCCAGGCTCGCCGAGATCCGCACGTCGGTGCTGGCCAAGGCCGAGGTTCTGGGGCTGTCGCAGGCCGAGGCCGCCCTGCTGGCCGACGCCGTGGTCGGCGAGCTCACCCTGCTGGCCGCCGAGCGCCAACCCCCGCGGTCGTGAGCGGCCCGCGACCCACCCTCGACGTCCGCGCCTTCCCCTCCGACCCTTCCCTGCTGCTCATCCTGCTGGCCGCCGGCGTCCTGCTGAGCGATCTCTTCTTCGCCCTGTGGCTCGCCGAGCTGAACGCCCCGCTCGACTGCTCCTCGGCGACGTACCCCGCCTGCCCCAAGGACGCCGGGGCGATGTTCTCCGGCACGGTCACCCACCTGCTGCAGGTGCTGACGCCCGGGATGGGGATGTACGCGCTGAGCGCCTGGCTCCGGCGGCGCCGCGCCGTCCCGCTGCGCGACACGGCGTTCCAGGGGGCGGCGGAGACCGTCGAGCGGCTCGTCGGGCAGGCCGGGCTCGGGCGGCGGCCCACCGTCCTGGTGGGCCGCCGGCTGCGCTCGGGGGCCTGCGTCACCGGCCCGCTCGGCGGGCCGCACCTGCTGCTCGGGCCGGAGCTGCTCGCCCTCCACGACAAGGGCGGGCAGCAGCGCCGGGTGTTCGAGACGGTGGTGCGGCACGAGCTCGCGCACCTGCAGTCCGGGGACCTGCGCCCGCAGCTGCTGACGACGCTTCTCCGGTGGTCGAACCTCTACGCCGGAGCCTTCGCGGTCTTCGCGCTGACGCTCACCCTGTCCGGCGACGACATCCCGGCGGGCGACTACCTGTTCAGCGTGGTGCGGGTGGTCCTGCTCGCCCTGCTCGGCGAGCTGATCGCGCGGGCGTACCTGCGGGTCCGCGAGCACCACGCCGACCTGCGCGCCGGGACGGCCGACCCGGAGGGGCTGCTCGCCACGATGCGGGCCGGGGCGGCCGGGGCGGCCGGGCCCGGCCTGCGCGTCTGGCTCCGTCACCATCCGCTGGGGAGCGACCGGCTGGCCGTGGCGCTGGCGCCGAGCCGGCTGCTGGCGTCCTCGCCCGGGCGGCTGCTCCTCGGCGCGACCGTCGCCGGGGTGCTGCTGGCCACCCTGCAGGACCTGCTGCTCCGGATCGCCGCCCCGGGGTCCGGCGTGAGCACCGCGATCCTGTGCGGGGCCGTCATCGGGACGGCGCTGACGCTCTTCTTCGCCTTCTCCCTATGGGGGCACGCCTGGCACGCGGACGCACCCGGCCGGGCGTGGCCCGCCGCGGCGGCGGCCCTGACCGTGGGCCTGCCGGTCGGCAGCCACCTGGCGGTGTTCACCAGGGTCTCGGGGCGCGGTCTGACCGGGATCCCGCCGAACCCGCTGCTTCTGGCGGTCCTCGCGGGTGGCGCGCTGCTGCTGTGCGGCTGGCTCGCCGCGCTCGGCGCGGCCTGGCGGCGGGGAGACCCGCAGGCCAGGCGGGTCCCGCGGTTCCTGGCGCTGGCCGTGCCGGCGGCGTGCGCCGTGGGCGGATGGTTGTTCGCGATGTTCTGGACCTGGGCGGCGAGTTTGCTCGGGCTCTCCTTCTGCCCCGACTTCCCCGACGCGCCGCTCTGCCGGCTCGCGGACCCGGAACGTCGCATCGCCGTCTCCATGCTCGCGACCTTCGGGTCGGGACCGGTTCTTCCCGCGGTCGTCCTGGTCGCGTCCGCCGCGATCCCCCTCGCGCTGTTCCTGGCCCGCCGGCCGGAACGCGGCGGGTGGGAAGACCAGACCGGGAGCGGGTGAGCCGTCCGGGCGGCTCGGGGGCGGGCGCCGCCTCCGGCGGCGCCGGGATGCCCGCGGCGGCGGGCCTCCGCGCCGCCGGGGCGGGGAGGCGTCCGCGACGCGGGTATCCCGGCGGGCGGGCGGCCGCCGCCTCCTCGCCCTCGCGGTCACCGCGTGTCGCTTCCCGGGCTCGTGAGGTCGGTCGATCCGCCTGCCCGGGTTCGCCGCGAACCCGGGCAGAAATTTTTGATCTACATTGTAAAGGCGTCGGTTCCGGGGCCCGCCCCGCTCAGCCGGACAGGGCGGCCTCGGCGTCGTAGCCGTAGAGCCAGGCGTTCTGCCGGAGCGGGTCACCGCCGGTGAGGGCCGCGTCCCGCTCCTGCTGCTCGGGCCCGTCGGGCAGGTGGTTCTGCACCTCCCGGCCGCGGCTCATCAGCTGCACCTGGGCGGCCCGGGGCCGGCGGATCTCCTCGTAGCGCAGCAGCGCCCCGGCCACCGTGTCGCGTGTGGCCTCGCGCAGGCAGCCGGCCAGGACCACCGCGTCCTCGACCGCCTGGGCGGCGCCCTGGCCGAAGAACGGCAGCATCGAGTGCGCGGCGTCACCCAGCAGGGTCACCCGTCCGCCGGTCCAGCGCGACAGCGGGCTGCGGTCGTACAGGGCCCAGCGCTTGGTGTCGGTGGCCGAGGCGATGAGCTGCCGGAGCCGCGGATCCCAGGTCTCGAACTCGCGTGCCAGGTCCTCGATCCGCCCCTCGGCCGTCCACGACTCGATCCGCCAGTCGCCGGCGGGCACGATCGCGACGATGTTGACCAGCTTCCTGTCCCGGATGGGGTAGTGCACGAAGTGGCGGCCGGGGCCCAGCCAGAGCGTCTGCACCC
Organism: Streptosporangium fragile; assembly: GCF_039534445.1. NCBI lineage: Bacteria > Bacillati > Actinomycetota > Actinomycetes > Streptosporangiales > Streptosporangiaceae > Streptosporangium > Streptosporangium fragile. Next base: position 107,159 of record NZ_BAAAVI010000023.1, read on the forward strand.
GGCGCAGCGCCAACTCGGGCGCATGCTCGGCGTCGACCAGGCACCGGTAGGCGCACAGCCCGGAGAAGCGCGGCGCCTCCTCCTCGACGACCGTGGGCCGCACGGCCGAGTGGATGCCGTCCGCGCCGATCACCGCGTCCGCGACCACCGTCGTCTTCTCTCCCCGGCTGTCGGTGAAGACCAGCTCGACCTGCTCGCCGTCCTGCCGCAGCGTCTCCAGCCGCCGGTCGGTACGGACCACCTCGGCGGGCAGCGCCCGCCGCAGCATGTCGAGCAGGTCGGCCCGGTGGGCGACGTAGCAGTCGATGCCGTACAGCCGCCGGCACTCCTCACCCATCGGCTGGGAGAACAGCACCCGGCCGTCCTCCCAGCGCCGGAACTCCCAGGCGGCGTCCAGCGGTACGGCGAAGGAGGCCAGCTCCTCGCCGAGCCCGGCCTGCGCGAGCGGCCGGGCCATGTTGGGGCCCACCACGATGCCCGCCCCGACTTCGCGCAGCTCGGCGGTCTGCTCGTAGACGACGGCGTCGACGCCGGCCTGCCTCAGCAGCAGCGCGGCGGTCAGCCCGCCCAGGCCTCCTCCGACGATGGCGATCTTCACTCAGGCTTTCCTCTCCAGGTAACGGTGTGCCGTCGTGGCTCACCGGGTCACCCGGGAGATCTTTGTACATTCCACCCCGATCCGGTAGTCGGCCGCCCCGGCCGTGACCCGTGTGGGCTCCGGAGCGGCACCCCTGGGCCTGGCGCAAGGGCCTGACGCAAGGGTCTGACCGGACGGGAGGTCCTCGTCCGGCCGGGGCATCTCCCGCTGATCTGCCTGGATCGCCAGGGGGAATTCAGGTTCCGGAAGAGCCGAGGTTTGGAACCTCCGGCCGAGGAACTCTTGGATACATGGACGAATTTCAGAGGATCGACGCGTACTGGCGGGCGGCGAACTACCTGTCGGTGGGACAGATCTACCTGCTGGACAATCCGCTGCTGGAGGAGCCGCTGCGCCCCGAGCACATCAAACCGCGCCTGCTGGGGCACTGGGGGACCACGCCGGGGCTGACGTTCTGTTTCGCGCACCTGAACCGGATCATCACCGAGCGGGACCAGGACATGATCTACATTGCCGGTCCGGGGCACGGCGGGCCGGCCGCGGTGGCGCACGCGTGGCTGGAAGGCACCTACAGCCGGCGCTACCCGCAGGTGTCGCAGGACGCGGCCGGGATGCGGCGGTTGTTCAGGCAGTTCTCCTTTCCCGGCGGGATCCCCAGTCACGTGGCCCCCGAGGTGCCCGGGTCCATCCACGAGGGCGGGGAGCTGGGGTATTCGCTGGCGCACGCGTTCGGAGCGGCCTTCGACAACCCGCACCTGGTGGTGGCGTGCGTGGTGGGGGACGGGGAGGCCGAGACCGGGCCGCTGGCGGCCAGCTGGCATTCCAACAAGTTCCTGGACGTGGCCCGCGACGGGGTGGTGCTGCCGATCCTGCACCTGAACGGGTACAAGATCGCAAACCCCACGGTGCTGGCACGCATCCCCGAGGCGGAACTGGTCGCGCTGATGCAGGGGTACGGGTATCGCCCGCACGTGGTGGCAGGGGACGACCCGGCGCTCATGCACCCGCTGATGGCGCGGACCCTCGACACCGTCTTCGAGGAGATCGCCGCGTACAAGGCCGGGGACGCCGACCGGCTGCCGATGATCGTTCTGCGCACCCCGAAGGGGTGGACCGGACCGGCGAGGGTGGACGGGGTGCCGGTGGAGGGCACCTGGCGCGCCCACCAGGTGCCCCTGTCGACAGTGCGTGAGAATCCGGAGCACCTGGCGATGCTGGAGGGGTGGCTGCGCTCGTACCGGCCCGAGGAGCTGTTCGACGCCGCCGGCCGGCCGGTGGCCGCGGTGCTGGACACGGTGCCGGCGGGGACGCGGCGGATGAGCGCCAGCCCGCACGCCAACGGCGGGCAGCTGCTGCGCCCGCTGGTGCTGCCGGACTTCCGCGACTACGCGGTGAAGGTCGAGGCCCCGGCCGCCCGGTCCAGCGAGCCCACGAGGGTGCTGGGCGGTTTCCTGCGCGACGTCATCACCGCCAATCCCGACACGTTCCGGTTGCTGGGCCCGGACGAGACGGCCTCCAACCGGCTGTCGGCGGTGTTCGAGGCCACCGACCGGGCGTGGAGCGCGCAGACGCTGCCCACCGACGAGCACCTGGGGCCGGGCGGGCGGGTGATGGAGGTGCTCAGCGAGCACCTGTGCCAGGGCTGGCTGGAGGGTTACCTGCTGACGGGCCGGCACGGGCTGTTCAACTGCTACGAGGCGTTCATCCACATCGTGGACGCGATGTTCAACCAGCACGCCAAGTGGCTGGAGGCGTCGCAGAAGATCGGGTGGCGGGCGCCGGTGGCGTCGTTGAACTACCTGCTCTCCTCGCACGTGTGGCGTCAGGACCACAACGGGTTCTCCCACCAGGATCCGGGGTTCCTGGACGTGGTGATGAACAAGAAGGCGTCGGTGGTGCGGGTGTACCTGCCGCCGGACGCCAACACGCTGCTGTCGACGGCCGATCACTGCCTGCGCTCCCGGGACTACGTGAACGTGATCGTGGCGGGCAAGCAGCCGGTGCTCGACCTGTTCCCGATGGACGAGGCGGTCGCGCACTGCGCCCGGGGACTGGGCCTCGTCGAGTGGGCGTGCACCGACGCCGGGGCCGAGCCGGACGTGGTGCTGGCGTGCGCGGGCGACGTACCGACGCTGGAGACGCTGGCGGCGGCCGCGCTGCTGCGGGAGCACCTGCCCGAGCTGCGGGTGCGGGTGGTCAACGTGGTGGACCTGATGCGGTTGCAACCGTCGTCCGAGCATCCGCACGGCATGCCGGACGCGGAGTTCGACACGGTGTTCACCACCGACAAGCCGATCATCTTCAACTTCCACGGGTACCCGTGGCTGATCCACCGGCTGACCTACCGCCGGCACGGTCACGCCAACCTGCATGTGCGCGGGTACAAGGAGGAGGGCACCACGACCACGCCGTTCGACATGGCGATGCTGAACGACATCGACCGGTTCCACCTGGTGATGGACGTGATCGACCGGGTGCCGCACCTGGCCGGGCGGGCCGCGCATCTGCGCCAGCGCATGGCCGACGCCCGGTTGCACGCGCGGGCGCACACCCGCGAGTTCGGGGAGGACCCGGTGGAGATCCGCGACCGGACCTGGCCCCGCTGAGACACCGGTGCCGGTGGCGGGCGGGCGCGGTGCGGGAGATCGCCGACGCCGGCGCGCGGGGAGCCGCCCGTTTGACCTTCGTGGTGCGGGTATGGGGACGGCCCTGCAGCTCGCGCCAGTCGGGAGGGAAAATGACCGTGTTCGGATACTTCCTGTCCAGCGAGGAACACGACCCGAGGGAGCTGGTCCGGCAGGCCAGGCTCGCCGAGCGGGCGGGTTTCGAGGCGCTGTGGATATCCGACCACTTCCATCCCTGGCTCGACGTCCAGGGGCAGAGCTCGTTCGTGTGGTCGGTGATCGGCGCGATCACGGAGGCGACCTCGCTGCCCGTCACCACCGCGGTCACCTGCCCGCTGGTCCGCACCCACCCGGCGATCATCGCCCAGGCCGCCGCCACCAGCGCGGTGCTGTCCGGCGGCCGGTTCCGGCTCGGCGTGGGCACCGGGGAGGCGCTCAACGAGCACATCCTCGACTCGCGCTGGCCTCCCGCGTCCGAGCGGCTGGAGATGCTGGAGGAGGCGGTCGGGCTCATGCGTGAGCTGTGGACCGGCAAGCTGGTGACCCACCGCGGCACCCACTACCGCCTCGACACCGCCCGGCTGTACACCCTTCCCGACGAGCCGCCGCCGGTCTACATGTCCGCCTTCGGGGAGAAGGCGGTGCGGCTGGCCGGGCGGATCGCCGACGGTTACATCTGCACCGGCCCGAACGCCGAGCTGGTGGAGAGGTTCCACGAGGCCGGCGGCGCCGGCAAGCCCGCGCAGGGCGGGTTGAAGGTCTGCTACGCCGCCGACGAGGCCGCGGCCCGCAGGATCGTGCACCGGCTCTGGCCCAACCAGGGCATCCAGGGCGAGGCGTCGCAGCTGCTGCCGTTGCCCCGCCACTTCGAGGAGCTCGCCGAGGCGGTGACCGAGGAGCAGGCCACCCGGGGGACGCCCTGCGGCCCCGACCCCGAGGTCCACGCCAACGCGATCAAGGAGTACGTCGGCGCGGGCTTCGACGAGGTCTACGTCACCCAGATCGGCCCGGAGCAGGACGCCTTCTTCGACTTCTACGCCAAGGAGGTCCTGCCCCGGCTCCGCTGAACGCCCCCACGTTTCCCCGTCATCCAGAGCAGGAGAGGACGATGAAGGCTGTCACCTGGCACGGCAAGCGCGACGTGCGGGTCGAGGAGGTGCCCGACCCGGAGCTCAAGGAGCCCAACGACGCGATCGTCAGGATCACCACCACCGCGATCTGCGGCTCCGATCTCCACCTGTACGAGGTCCTGGGGCCGTTCATGGGCGAGGGCGACGTCCTGGGCCACGAGCCGGTGGGCGTCGTGGAGGAGGTCGGCCCCGAGGTCACCCACATCAGGCCCGGCGACAGGGTGGTCATCCCCTTCAACATCTCCTGCGGGCACTGCCACATGTGCGGCATGCGGCTGTTCGCGCAGTGCGAGACCACCCAGGTCCGCGACCACGGCATGGGCGCGGCCCTGTTCGGCTACACCAAGCTGTACGGCGAGGTCCCCGGCGGGCAGGCCGAGTACCTGCGGGTCCCGCAGGCGCAGTTCGGCCCGATCAAGGTCCCCGAGGGGCCGCCGGACGAGCGGTTCGTCTACCTGTCGGACGTGCTGCCCACCTCCTGGCAGGCGGTGGCCTACGCCGACATCCCCGACGGCGGCAGCGTCACGGTCTTCGGCCTCGGGCCGATCGGGCAGATGTCCTCCCGGATCGCCAGGCACCTCGGCTACCGGGTCATCGCGGTCGACGGGGTCCAGGAACGGCTCGCCATGGCGCGCAGGCACGGCATCGAGGTGATCGACGCCTCCGTGACCGGTGACGTGCCCGAGGCGATCCGCGAGCTGACCGGCGGGCGCGGCACCGACTCCGTCATCGACGCGGTCGGCATGGAGGCGCACGGCTCCCCGGTCGGCAAGCTCGCCCACACCGTCACCGGCATGCTGCCCGACGCGATCGCCGCGCCGCTGATGACCCGCGCGGGCGTCGACCGGCTGGCCGCGTTCAACCAGGCCGTCGAGACCGTGCGGCGAGGCGGCACGATCTCGGTCAGCGGCGTCTACGGCGGCATGGCCGACCCGATGCCGATGCTCCGGCTGTTCGACAAGGGCGTCACCCTGCGGATGGGCCAGGCGCACGTCAAGCGCTGGATCGACGCGTTGATGCCGTTGGTGACCGACGACTCCGACCCGCTCGGGGTCATGGACCTGGCCACCCACCGCCTCCCGCTGGAGCGGGCCCCGTACGGCTACGAGATCTTCCAGAAGAAGCGTGACGGGGCCGTCAAGGTCCTGCTCACTCCGTGACGATCCAGGAGGGGAACATGGACGCGATCGTGCTGCTGAAGAACGACCACAAGACGGTCGAGAAGCTGTTCAAGGAGTTCGAGAAGGCGGGGGAGCGGGCGTACAAGAAGAAGCGGGAGCTCGCCGACCGGATCATCGAGGAGCTGACCACGCACGCCCACATCGAGGAGCGGATCTTCTACCCGGCCGCCCGGGAGAGCGTGCCCGAGACCTCCGGGCACGTGCTGGAGAGCGTCGAGGAGCACCACGTGATGGTCTGGATGCTCTCCGAGCTGAAGGACCTCGACCCCGAGGACGAGCGGTTCGACGCCAAGGTCAACGTCCTGATGGAGAACGTGCGTCACCACGTCAAGGAAGAGGAGGACGAGTGGTTCCCGCAGGTGCGGGAGGCCCTGGGGCGGAAGAGGCTCCAGGAGCTCGGCGAGGAGATGGAGCGGGCCAGGGCCGAGGCGCCCGGTGACCCGCTGGCCGTGGGCAGCGCCCGCGCCTGACCCGGCGTTCCCCGGGCACCGACGGCCCCGGCTTCCCGCCCGATGCGGGGCCGGGGCCTCGCGTGCCGGGACGTCCCGGCACGCTCAGCGGAGTTGTTCGGTCACCAGGAACGCGACGCCGCCCCCCTCGTCGACGTCGGCGTCCAGGGACTTGTCGTCGAGGATGTCCACGACCCCCGGGTCGAGGAAGATCCGTGCCCCTTCCGATTCGACCACCTGGTCGGCCGCCTCGGGGTGTTCCACGATCGAGAGCACGAGAGATCCGGCCTCGCCTCCCTGGGAGGAGATGCGGACGCCGGTCTCGGGGGAGTCCGTCACCTGCGCGCTGAGGTCTCTGATGACCTGCGCGGCAGTGTCCGTCAATGTGAGCATTGTTTCTCCTTGTCGGGATTGTTGGAATCTCCTCGACCTTGCCCGTTCTCGTCCGACCCAACCGTCGTCGTGGATTTTCCCGCCCGGCCGGTCCTCGCCTCCGCCGTCGCGCGGCGGGCCCGGACGGGGCGCGACGGCCTTCGGCGGTCAGCTCCTCCGCCCCCCGCCGCTGGCCGTCCGGCCGACGCGCTCGGCGGTCTTGCGGGCGGTGATCAGCACCGGGTCCCACACCGGGGCGTACGGGGGAGCGTACGACAGGTCAAGCCCCGAGATCTCCTCCACGGTCATCCCGTGCCAGACGGCCACCGCCAGGACGTCGATGCGCTTGGCCGCGCCCTCCTGGCCGACGATCTGGGCACCCAGCAGCCGGCCGGTCCCGCGCTCGGCGATCATCTTGGTCTTCATCCGGCGGGCGCCGGGGAAGTAGCCGGCGCGCGTGGTCGACTCCACGACCTCCTCGACCGTCTCGAACCCGGCCTCGGCCGCCTCCGCGGCCGTCAGGCCGGTGCGCGCCACCTCGTACTCGCAGATCTTGGAGACCGCGGTGCCGACCACGCCGGGGAAGGCGGCGTACCCGCCGCCGATGTTGATGCCGGCGGCACGGCCCTGCTTGTTGGCGTGGGTGCCCAGCGCGATCGCGACCGGCCGCCGCGAGACCAGGTGGAAGGTCTCGACGCAGTCTCCGGCGGCCCACACGCCCTCGACGGGCGTCCGCATCCGGCGGTCGGTCCGTATCCCGGACGTCTCACCGAGCGGGATGCCGGCCGCCTCGGCCAGCGCGCTGTTCGGCCTGGTGCCCAGGCCGAGGACGACCAGGTCCGCGGGGAGCGTCAGGTTCTCCGTGCGGGCGGCGGCGACGTGCCCGTGCGACTCCTCGAAGCCCCCGAGGCGCTCGCCGAGGTGCAGCTCGATGCCCAGGTCGCGCAGGGCGTCGGCGACGAGGGCGCCCATGTCCGGGTCGAGCGTGCCCATCGGCTGCTCGGCCGCGTCGACGACCGACACCTTCAGCCCGCGTCTGACCAGCGCCTCGGCCATCTCCAGGCCGATGTAGCCGGCGCCGACCACCACGGCGGTGCCCGGCCGCCGCTCCCGCAGGGTCCGGAGGATCGCGATGCCGTCGTCGAGCGTCTGCACGCCGTGCACGCCCTCGGCCGCGACGCCGGGGAGATCGGGGCGGACGGGCACGGCGCCGGTGGCGACGACGAGCTGGTCGAACGGCTCCCGGTACCGTTCCCCGCCCGGGTGGTCGCGTACCGTGACCGCGCGCCGGTCGAGGTCGATCTCGACGACCTCGCTGTGCAGCCGCAGGTCGACGGCCAGCTCGTCCCGGAAGACCTCCGGCCGCCGGGCCACCAGCGACTCGGCGTCGGTCACCTCTCCACCGACGAGGTAGGGGATCCCGCAGGCGGAGTACGAGGCGTGCGCGCCCTTCTCGAACGCGACGATCCGCAGGTCGTCCGGGCCACGCCGGGCACGGGCCTGCGATGCCGCGCTCAGCCCGGCGGCGTCACCGCCGATCACCACCAGCCGTTCCGCCATCGTCTCCCCCGTTCCCGCGACCCGTCCTTCGGGCCGTCGATGGTAGGCCCTTCCTCTGCGCGGCATCCCCAAACGCTCCCCGGTGCCCTCGGCCCCCGCCTCCGGACGGGCTCGAACACCCTCCGGGCGCCGCCGGCCCCCGCCTGCGGGCGGGCTCCCCGGGCGCGCTGGTCCCCGGGACCACCGGGGCGGCGGTCGCCGCCCCGGCCGGCACGGCGGAAGCGCAACCCCGGCATGACCTTTTCCAGCAAGAGCGCGCAATTATTTGCGTTTTTTGCCGCTTTCTTGCAGTCACGATGCGTGGTCTCGCCGAGAGGGTCGGGAGCGGGCGAGGTGAGCGAGCCGCACCGGTGCCGCCGGGGTACCGCGGGCCGGGCCGCTCTCCGTCCAGGACGGGTGGTTCCCTGCGCCGTCCGGTCCGGTCCGGCCCTGTCCCGGGAAGAAAGCGGCCTCAAAAAACCGGCATGACAGTGACGTCTCCGTGCGCCTTCTTGCAAGCCGGTGACCTGTCCGGGTGTCACGGGAGTGTTCCCCCAGGTCGACTCACCCGGCCGCTCGTCCGGCACGTGTTGCGGGCGCATGACCGATCTCTCACTGTCACTTTTTTGCATCGTATTAGACGGTGTCTTGCTCGCTCTTGTGCATCTCTGTATGTTTCTCGCAACCGACCCGCCAAGGAGTCCCCCCGATGAAATCCCGCAAGATCTCGATGCTGCTCGCCGCAGGCATCGTGCTCACCGCCGCCGGGTGCGGCGCCGACGGCGGATCCAAGGCCGCCGACAGCACGCCGGGCGCCGCAGGGGCCGACGCTCCGGTCACGATCTCGGTCGGCTGCCAGCCGCCGAAGAGCAACCCGCTGGAGCGCACCGCGTGGGACGAGGATGTCGCCGCGTTCCGGAAACTGCACCCGCACATCACGATCGACAGCAAGGACGCCTTCCCCTGCATCAACCCGGACACGTTCCAGGCGAAGCTGGCCGGGGGCACGATGGAAGACGTCTTCTACGTCTATTACACCGACGTCCAGAAGATCATCGCGGCGGGACAGGCGGCCGACATCACCCCGTACGTCGGCGGTATCAGCAGGCTGAAGGACCTGCGGCCGGACGTCCTGAACGTCTTCAAGAGCGGGGAGAAGATCTACGGTCTGCCCCGGACCAACTACTCCATGGGCCTGGTCTACAACCGCAAGCTGTTCACCCAGGCCGGTCTCGACCCCGACGCGCCGCCCAGGACCTGGGCCGAGGTGCAGGAGGCCGCCAAGAAGATCGCCGCGCTCGGCCCCGGCTACGTCGGCTTCGGCGAGTACAGCGCGGGCAACACCGGCGGCTGGCACTTCGCCGCCTCCCTCTACGGCCGCGGCGGCGAGATGGTCACCCCGGACGGCAGGTCCGCCGCCTTCAACAGCCCCGAGGGCAAGGCCGTCCTGGAGAACCTGAAGAAGATGCGCTGGACCGACAACAGCATGGGCGCCAAGCAGCTCCTGCAGTGGGAGGACCTCATGCGCATGATGGGCGGCGGCAAGCTCGGCATGATGATCGGCGCCCCCGACGTCGTCCAGTCGGTCAACAACGACTTCAAGGGCAAGTTCGAGGACTACGGCGTCACGGCGCTGCCGGAGGCCAAGGCCTCGCTCGGCGGCGGCGACGGCTACATGATCAACCCCAAGGCCACGCCCGAGAAGATCAAGGCGGCCATGCTCTGGCTGGAGTTCCACGAGCTGACCCCCGGCCAGGGCCAGTTCGACTACGAGCGCAGCAAGCGGCAGGGCCGCCCGGTCGGCCTGCCCATCCCCGACCTGTACGGGGACACCGCGCCCGGCAAGGAGATCGTCAAGCTGCGCGAGGCGAACGCCACCGTCCCGGTCAAGAACTTCACCCCCTTCGTGGAGGGCTCCGCGGGCATCCAGAACAAGCTGGAGCCGCCGAAGGCCCAGGAGCTCTACGCCATCCTCGACGTGCCCATGTCGGCGGTGCTGACCAGACAGGACGCCGACATCGACAAGCTCCTCGCCGACGCCGAGGCCAAGGCCAACAAGGTACTGGCCAAGGCGAGCTGACCCACCGGCACCGGGGGTGCCGGCCCACCGGCCGGCACCCCGCGTTCACGTTGAGATCGGAAGTCAACCGATGAGTACAACCACCGTGCACGGCTCACGGCGGAAGCGGGGGGCGCTGGGGCGCGGCATACGGCGCAACCTCACGGCCTACGGCTTCCTGAGCGGAGCGCTGATCTGCTTCGCTTTCTTCTCCTGGTACCCGATGGTCCGGGAGGTCCTCCTCAGTTTCCAGCAGACGAACTTCGTCGACGAGCCGACCTGGGTGGGCTGGGACAACTTCCGCACGGTGTTCGAGGACGCCGCCTTCGCCGACGCCTGGACCAACACCCTGGCCTTCACCGGCCTGGCGCTCGTCTTCGGCTACGTCGTGCCGTTCGCGGCGGCGATCGTCCTGAACGAGCTGCGCCACGCGAAGGCCTACCTGAGGTTCGTCGTCTACCTCCCGGTGATGCTCCCACCGGCCGTCGGGGTACTGCTGTTCAAGTGGTTCTACGACCCGGGCGCCGGCCTGTTCAACCAGATCCTCGCCCTGGCGCACCTGCCCGGACTGAGCTGGCTCGACTCCACCGACACCGCGCTGATCTCCCTCGTCATCGTCTCCACCTGGATGAACCTGGGCACCGGAACCCTGATCTACCTCGCGGCGCTGCAGAGCATCCCGGGCGAGCTGTACGAGGCCGCGGAGCTGGACGGGGCCGGGCTCTTCAAGCGGGTCTGGCACGTCACCATCCCGCAGACCAAGCTGATCCTGCTGGTGATGCTCCTGCTGCAGATCGTCGCGACCATGCAGGTCTTCATCGAGCCGTACCTGCTCACCGGCGGCGGCCCGGAGAACGCCACCCTCACCGTCGCCTACCTGATGTACCAGTACGCCTTCAACTTCGGTGACTTCGGCGGCGGCGGCGCGCTCGGCCTGATGCTCATGGTCGTGCTGATGGTGTTCTCCGCCTTCTACCTGCGCCTGTCGCGGGACAACCAGAGCTAAAGGAGAAAGTGGCACCGATGCCGAACGCCACCGTGCGACCGAGCCACCCGGTCACCGTCCCGCCGCCGGAGCCCGGCCCACCCAAAGCCCGGCGCCCGCGCCGCAGGCCCAGGACGGAGACACGGGAGTTCCGCAGCCTGGTCTCCCCGCACACCCTGACCACCCCGCACGGGCGGCTGATCTACTGGACCGTGCTGACCTTCGTGGTGGTCACCTTCACCCTCGCGTTCGTCTTCCCGCTGTACTGGATGGTGACCGGCGCGCTGAAGAGCCCCGAGGAGCTCGCGCAGATCCCGCCGAGCTTCTTCCCCTCCTCCCTCGACGTCGGGGTGTACGCCGAGGCGTGGGACCAGCTCGACCTGGGGCTGTTCCTCACCAACACCGTCGTCTACGCCGGCGGCGCCTGGCTGCTGACGCTCGCCTTCGACGTCTCGGCGGCCTACGCCCTGTCCAAGCTGCGGCCGGTGCTGGGCAAGGCCGTGCTCGGCATGATGCTGTCCACGCTCATGATCCCGCCGATGGTGATCCTGCTGCCGGCCTACCTGACGGTCAAGGATCTGCCGATCTTCGGCTGGGACCTGCTGAACACCCCGTGGGCGATCTGGCTGCCCGCCGCGGCCAACGGGTTCTTCGTCTTCCTGCTCAAACGCTTCTTCGACTCCATCCCCAGGGAACTGATCGAGGCCGCCCAGATCGACGGGGCCTCTCCCGGGCGCATCCTGTGGTCGATCGTGCTGCCGGTCTCCCGGCCCATCCTCGGCGTGGTGTCCATCCTGTCGGTGGTCAACGTCTGGAAGGACTTCGTCTGGCCGCTGCTCGTGCTGCCGGACGGGGAGAAGATGACGGTCAGCGTGGGAATCGCCTCGCTCTCGGCCCAGATGCCGCAGAACGTGCTGATCGCCTCACTGGTCATCGCGAGCATCCCGACCATGGTGGTCTTCTTCGTCTTCCAGCGCAGCATCATGGCCGGCCTGACCGCGGGCAGCCTCAAGGGCTGACCCCGGCACCCACCCTCAACCGCAAGGAGTTCCTCCAGCATGTCCGGCAGTGCCTTCCCGGGAGCGACCCCGGACCCCCAAGCATGGTGGCGGGGAGCCGCGATCTACCAGGTCTACCTGCGCAGTTTCGCCGACGGCAACGGCGACGGCGTCGGAGACCTGGCAGGCCTGCGCGCGCGCCTGCCGTACCTCTCCGACCTGGGCGTCGGCGCGATCTGGCTCAACCCCTGGTACCCCTCGCCGATGGCCGACGGCGGCTACGACGTCGCCGACTACCGCGACATCGAGCCGGCCTTCGGCACCCTCGCCGAGGCGGAGGCGTTCATCGCCGAGGCGCACGGGCTGGGCATCAGGACGATCATCGACATCGTGCCCAACCACGGCTCCGACCAGCAGGAATGGTTCGTGCAGGCGCTGCGGGCCGGGCCCGGGTCCCCCGAGCGGGAACGGTTCCTGTTCCGCGCGGGGCGGGGCGAGAACGGCGAGCTGCCCCCCAACGACTGGAAGTCGATCTTCGGGGGGCCGGCCTGGACCCGCGTCCCCGACGGGGAGTGGTACCTGCACCTGTTCGCCCCCGAGCAGCCCGACTTCAACTGGGCGAACCCCGAGGTCGTGGCCGAGTTCCACGACGTGCTGCGTTTCTGGTTCGACCGCGGTGTGGACGGCATCCGCATCGACTCGGCCGCCGTGCTGATCAAGGACCTCGACAGCGAGGAGGAGTCGTACACCGACCACGACGGAGTCCACGAGATCTACCGGGGCTGGCGCCGGGTCGCCGACGAGTACGGCGGCCGGATCCTCATCGGCGAGGTGTGGCTGCCCGACCAGGAGCGGTTCGCCCGCTACCTGCGCCCCGACGAGATGCACACCGCGTTCAACTTCGACTTCCTGGCCTGCCCCTGGGAGCCGGACGCGCTGCGCCGCTCGATCGACCTGACCCTGGCCACGCACGTCCCGCTGGGCGCGCCGCCCACCTGGGTGCTGTCCAACCACGACGTGACCCGCCCGGTGACCAGGTACGGCAGGGCCGACACCTCCTTCGACCACGCCGACCGCAAACACGGGATGCCTTCCGACCCGGTGCTGGGTGAGCGGCGGGCGCGGGCGGCGGCGCTGCTGGCGATGGCGCTGCCCGGCGGCCTGTACGTCTACCAGGGCGAGGAACTCGGCCTGCCGGAGGTGGAGGACCTGCCCGACGAGGCGCGTCAGGACCCGATCTGGTTCCGTTCCGGCCACACCGACCTGGGCCGCGACGGCTGCCGGGTGCCGCTGCCGTGGTCCGGTGACGAGCCACCGTTCGGGTTCGGCGCCGGGCGGCCGTGGCTGCCGCAGCCGCCGGAGTGGAAGGCTCTGACGGCCGAGGTGCAGGTCGCCGATCCGGCGTCCATGCTCACCCTCTACCGCACCGGGCTTCACCTGCGGCGCGTGCTCCTCGGTGACGGCACGATGACCTGGCTGGACGCGCAGGACGGGGTGCTGGCCTTCCGCCGGGAGTCCGGCCTGATCTGCGTGGTCAACCTGACAGGAAGGCCGGCGGGCCTGCCCCCGCACGAGTCGGTCCTGCTCGCCAGCGGCCCGCTCGACGGCGGCCTGCTGCCCGCCGACACCGCCGTCTGGCTCCGCGGGGCCTGACCCGGCACGCCTGCCCGGCCGCCTCCGGCCGGGGGAGCGGGCCCCGCCCGGACCGCCGGGACGCGTCGTCCCGGCAGGTCAGGTGGGGCTCGCCAGGCGCATGGTGAACCAGACGGTCTTGCCCTCGTCGGCGCGGGTGGTGCCCCAGCTGTCGGCCAGGGCGTCGATGAGGAGCAGCCCCCGGCCGTCCTCGTCGGTGGCGTCGGCGATCCGCAGCCGCGGCAACTCGGGGCTGCGGTCGGTGACCTCGACGGTCAGCTCCCGGGCGGTGCGGTGCAGGCTCAGGGTCAGCGGGCCCTTGGCGTGGCAGACGGCGTTGGTCAGCAGCTCCGACAGCAGCAGGCGGGCCGTCTCCTCCGCCTGGCGGCACCGCCACCTGCTCAGCGTGGTGCTCAGGAAGCGCCGTCCCGCCGCGACCGTGGTGGGCTCCGGGTGGAGGTAGGTGGTCGACACGCTCGTGGCGGGCATCTCGGGGAAGCGCGCCAGCAGCAGGGTCACGTCGTCCTCGTGTCCTTCCGGCTCAGGAATCATCCTGGTCAGCACGTGGTCGGCGACCTCCTCCAGTTTCGCCGCGGCGGTGAACGCCGCCCCCAGCTCGGTGATCATGGTCTCGATCCGGCTCTCGATGTCGCTGCCCGGCGACTCGACCAGGCCGTCGGTGTAGAAGACGAAGGTGGAGCCCTCCCGGACGGGGAAGCTCGCCTGCCGGTGCGGCACCCCGCCGACGCCGAGCGGGACGCTCACCGGTGCCGGCAGCGCGCTGACCGACAGGTCCGGGGTGACCAGGAGCACGGGGGGATGCCCGGCCGAGCAGGCCGTGGCCTCACCCCTGACGGGGTCGGCCACCAGGTAGTAGCAGGTCACCAGCTGCTCGGGCAGGTCGGCGACCAGCTCGTCGAGCGCGCGCATCAGATGTCGCGGCGCCATGCCCGTCTTGGCCAGGGCGTGGGCCGCCGAGCGCAGGTGCCCCATCACCGCGGCCGCCTCCAGACCGCGCCCCATCACGTCGCCGATCAGCACGCCCACCCGGCCGCCGCCCAGCGGAATCAGGTCGAACCAGTCGCCGCCCACCCCGGCGCCCTGCGTCGAGGGCAGGTAACGGCTGGCCGTGCCCATGCCGGGCACCTCCGGCGGCAGAGCCATCAGGCTGCGCTGCAGGGTGAGAGCCACGTGCCGCTGCTGCTCGTAGACCCGCAGGAGCTCCTCCTCGGCCAGCTTGCGCTCGGTGACGTCGCGGACGGCCGCCGAGACCAGCACCCCGTCCTCGGTCTGGAGCGGGCTGAGGCTGATCTCGATGGGGAACTCCCGTCCGTCCTTCCCGCGTCCGCGCAGCTCGTGTCCGGCGCCCATCGGCCGCACCTGGGGGTGGGCGGCGTACGCACGCCGGTGACCGCGGTGCCTGTCGCGGAACCCCTCGGGGACGAGCATCTCCACCGGGGCGCCCAGCAACTCCTCGCGCCGGTAGCCGAACACCGTCTCGGCCTGGGCGTTGACGAGGGTGATCCGGCCGTCGCCGTCGACGATCACCATCGCGTCGGGCGCCGACTCCAGCAGCTCCCGGAACCTGCGCTGGAGCTGCTCGTGCTCGCGCCGGGTGTGGACGCGGTCGGTGACGTCGGTGGCGATCCCGCACACCGTGTGCACGCGGCCGGACTCGTCGGCCAGCGGGAACAGGATCGTCAGGTAGTGGTGGGGGCCGTCGGCGTGCGGGATGACGTCGTCGAACTGCACGGCGCGCCCGGCCTCCACGACCTCGCACTCGTTGAGCCGGAGCCGGTCGGCGACCTCCGGCGGCAGCAGGTCGTGGTTGGTCAGCCCCACCACGCCCTCGCGGGTGACGCCCATGACCCACTCGAACAGGGAGTTGACCGCGAGGTAGCGGCCCTCCAGATCCTTCATGAAGATCGCCGCGGGGGTGTGGTCCATCAGCGCCTGCAGCCGGGCGTAGTTGCCCATGGCGCGCTCGGCGCGCTCGGCGCGCATCCGCCCTGCCTCCGCCCGGCCGGCGATGGCGACGGCGCAGAAGCTGATCACGGTGAACACGAGCATGTCCCCGATGACGTGCAGGGCGACCCCCGTGCGCATGTCGTACAGGCCGTGCCGCCGGCCGGCGCCGCCCACCCAGGCCAGGGCGGGCGGCACCACCAGGGTGGAGACGAGCATCCACCGGCCCAGCAGCGCGGTGGTGCTGTCGCTGGTCACCACCGCCGTCAGCCCGCCGCCGGGGCGGGCGAGGAACGTGCCGGCGCCGGTGAGGACCAGGGCCAGCGCGGTGTTCACCGCCATGTCGCTGAGACCGTGCAGCTCCGCCGGCTCCGGCATCTGGCCGGCCAGGGTGTACAGGCGCAGCAGGCCGATGAGCATCACGGCCAGGGACAGCGCCTGCCCGGCCAGGATCGTGCAGTAGCGCCGGCCCAGCACCGCCTGCTGCGCGAGCCCGGCCAGCACGGTCGCCAGCGCGGTGTCCAGGGCAGGGAGGTCCCCGGAGGCGCCGTGGCTCGGCGGCGGGCGGTCGAAGCCCGGGGCGAGGCCGGTGGCGTGGTGTGCGAGGGCCAGCGCTCCCAGGAACGTGGCCGCCGCCGCGGCGACGCGGGCCGCGTGCCGCAGCCGGGGCGGGGCTTCCTCCTGCGTGGCCACCGCCAGGGCGAACGCCAGCAGCAGCAGACCCGCCGCGGTGCCTGGCTCCATCGTGACGTGCGAGGTCACGGTGCCTGCGACCCCCTCTGCCTCCAGGAGCCGGGCCGGCAGTGCCGTCAGCGCGAGCGTCCCCGCCGCGGCGGCGGAGACACGTGCGCCGCGCACGCAGATCGAGGTCATCCGGGGGTTGGGCGGCAGGTCCAACCGTAACCGGGCTGGCATGGGGCACCACCAAGGAGCGTCGGCCATCGGGGCAGTCGGGAGGAGCGCATGACGCTTTGATTACGTTCATGCGCGAACGGTGATGGAGGTATCGCTGCTTACGGTAGCGCCCCGCCTGTGATCGCGAAGGCATATCTGGCAACTCAGGCCGTCCCGCCGTCGAGGGGCCCGGGGGGGCGCGCCGGGACGGGGCCGGTACGCTCTGCCGGGCGGATGATTCGGGGGTTCGGTGTGGACGCGGGGGAGATGGTCCTGCTGCTTGGGGCGGCGGCCGGGGCGGGCTGGGTCGACGCCGTGGTCGGCGGGGGAGGGCTGCTCCAGCTCCCCGCCCTCCTGGTGGCCGGGGTCCCGCCGGTCCAGGCGCTGGCCACCAACAAGCTCGCCGCCTTCGCCGGAACCGCCTCGGCGGCCGTCACCTACGCCAGGACCACCAAGATCGACGCTTCGGTCGCGGTCCCGGCCGGGCTGGGCGCGCTGCTCTTCTCCGGCCTGGGCGCGGCCTCGGCGGCGGCGATCTCCAGGGACGCGCTGATCCCGCTGGTCATGGCCGCGCTGGTCGGCGTGGCGCTGTTCGTCACCCTCCGGCCGGGGCTGGGCACCCGCCCGCACCCGCACCCGCGCACCGGCGGCCGGCTGGCGGCGGCGATCGCCGCCACCGGCGTGGGCGTCGCCTTCTACGACGGCATCCTGGGGCCGGGCACCGGGACCTTCCTGATCATCGCGTTCACCACGATCCTCGGGCTGGACTTCGTCTCCGGCTCGGCCCACTCGAAGATCATAAACTCGTGCACCAACCTCGGTGCCCTGCTGCTCTTCGGCTACCAGGGGCACGTGCTGTGGCTGCTCGGCCTGGCCATGGCGGTCTGCAACGTCGCCGGGGCCCAGCTGGGCGCCCGGATGGCCCTGCGCAGGGGCGCGGCGTTCGTGCGGGCCGTGCTCCTGTGCGTGGTCGTCGCGATGGTCGCCAAGCTGGGCTACGAGCAGTTCCTCGCCTGAAGGCCACCGAAGATCTTGTTCGTGCGCGGTGCTCTTGTGCGCAGCCCTCGGTTTCTCCGGCGGGCTTGGAGACCGGAGTCCAGGGTTCGCTCGTGCGGGTGAGTCCGAGGTTGATCAGGGTTCGCAGGTTGAGGGCGGCGGCGCGGGTGTGGAGCCAGACGTCGTTCTTGACGGTGCCGACGTACCGTGACCGCCGGTTGCCCCGCGCGGCGATCCAGGCGACGGCGCGTCCGACGGGGGCGCCGGTAGCCGTTCTGCCGGACCGGATCGGTGGCGGCTTGCCGGCGGGCAGCGGCAAGCTCGTCGTGGTGCGGGCGAATGGTGAGGACGCGCCCGGCTCTCCAGCCCACTCACTCTGCGCATCAATCACTCTGGCCTCATCCCGGACAGAACGAGGCCAGAGCGCAAGGTCTTCAGTGGCCTTCTAGAAGTCCATGTCGCCGCCCGGCATGCCGGTGGGGGCGGCACCGGCCTTCTCGGGCTTCTCGGCGATGACGGCCTCGGTGGTGAGGAACAGCGCCGCGATG